>CAMLIF010000040.1 GCA_946479985.1 uncultured Flavobacteriales bacterium | reverse complement strand
AAAGTAAAGAAAATTTAGATTTCTCTTGGAGGTTAACACAGAATCTATGTGTTTCGTTTTTTCTCTTTTTAACTTTCATCTAATTCGTATCTTTAATTCCGAATTTATCACTGAAATGAAGTACTTACAATTTTCTTTTCTTCTTATTTGCGTTGGTTTTACCATTAGCTGTATTGCAGTTTCTGAGAACCAACAAGAACAAATTTCATACGACTTGAGCCATCCCGCTGAAACCATTGTTTTACCTGACACACTTCGTGAAATCTCCGGATTAACGTATATAGATTCTGTTACACTGGCCTGTATTCAGGATGAAAACGGGGTTTTATTTTTTTATGATCTCCAGAAAAATGACATTTTGAATTCTATTCAGTTTCACCTTGACGGAGATTACGAAGGACTCGCGAAAGTGGGTAACGACATGTACATTCTTCGCAGTGACGGAGTCATTTTTGAGATTTCAAATTATGGTGCAACCAATTTCACCACAACAACACATCAAACACAAATTCCGGCGCCAAATAATGAAGGTTTTTGTTACGATCCCGGAAACAACCGGCTACTGGTTGGCTGCAAGGGGAAATTAGGTAAAGGCCCTGAAATGAAAGATCTCCGGGCTATTTATAGTTTTGACCTGGAAACAAAAACGATCAGCGAAAAACCGGTATTCGAGTTCAACGTTTCAGAGATAAAGAAATACGTTCAGGATAATAAAATTGATGTTCCGACCAGATCCAAAAAAGGCGGGCAAAAAATAGAACCTAATCTCAAATTCATGATCTCCGCTTTAGCAATTCATCCGAAAACGAAGGAACTATATATTCTTTCGGCAGCCGATCATTTGCTTTTTGTGTACGACGATAAAAACGTTTTGAAACACTTAGAACCCCTGGACCAAAATATATTCAATAAAGCAGAAGGGCTTGCATTTATGGAAGATGGTTTACTCTATGTTTCAAACGAAGCGCAGGAGAAAAAACCAACTCTGCTCAAATTCAACTACAATTCTATCAAAAAATAAACCCAAATACTATGACACAAGACGTTTATCCCTGCCTTTGGTTCGACGGAAAAGCACAGGAAGCAGCTGCATTTTACTGTTCTGTTTTTCCAAACTCTAAAATTGTTTCTGATAACCAAATGACTGTTCACTGGGAAATCAACGGGAAACTATTTATGGGTTTAAACGGCGGGCCAATGTACAAAATGACTGAGGGAATTTCGTTTGTAATCCATTGTGAAGACCAAAAAGAAATAGATTTTTACTGGGATCATTTTACCTCGAACGGTGGCGAGGAAAGCATGTGCGGCTGGTGCAAAGATAAATTCGGTGTGAGCTGGCAGGTTATTCCACACAACCTGGGCGAATTAATGGGCAACCCCGAAAAAGGACAGAAAGTGATTGCTGCGTTTATGCAGATGAAGAAATTTGATATTGCAACTTTAATGAATGTGTGATTATGAAAACTTTTGCAACTGTTGATGAGTACATCGCTGATTTCCCGGCTGAAATTCAGACTGAATTGAAAAGTGTCAGAAAACGCATTTTAGATACGGCCCCAAATCTAGCGGAAAGTATTAGTTACGGAATGCCGGCGTACAAACACAAAGGAAAGCCGGCAGTTTATTTTGGCGGTTATAAAAATCATATTGGTTTCTATGCTACACCAACCGGACACGAAGCATTCAAAAAAGAACTTTCCAAATACAAACAGGGAAAAGGTTCAGTACAATTTCCGTTGACGGAGCCCATGCCTTTAGATTTAATCGCTGAGATTGTGAAATTTCGGGTGGCGTTGATTGAGGGGAAATAAAAAACTCAAATTGTACGGAAAATAACCGTACTTTTGTTTTATAAAAATTAAAAAATGGCAGTCAGCAAAACAGCTACCGGCAAAACAAGATTTGATGCTCGTTTATCTTTAGAAGAAAAAGAATTATTTGAAAGAGCAGCAGAACTGGGTGGTTTCAGAAGTTTAACTGAATTCATTTTGCGTTCTGCCCAGAAACGCGCAAATGAAATTATTAATCAGCATGAATTGATTATCGCTTCAAAACGTGATGGCGAAATTTTCTTTAATGCTGTTTTAAATCCTCAGCAACCAAACGAGAAACTAATCCAGGCAGCTGACAAATTCAAAAAAGGCAAATAGCCTATGGAATTAAAAACAGTTAGTCTGCAATCAAATCATAACCGCTCTGAATTTGAGTGCGGCCAGAAGTCTCTGGATGATTATTTACAAACTCAGGTAAATCAGGATATCAAAAAAAAGCTGTCGGCTTGTTTTGTTCTAGTAGAAACCGTTGATTCTGGTGACAATATTACAGGTTACTACACTTTATCGAATGCAAGTATTTCGCGAGAGTTAATTCCTGAAAATCTACAAAAGAAATTCCCCAAATCGTACAAAAGCATTCCTGCTACGCTTTTAGGCAGATTAGCACGAAACAAATCCTCAAAAGGAACTGGCTTGGGAGAAAAACTGCTGATCGATGCACTTTACAGAAGCCACTTGGCAGCTAAAGAGATTGGCTCATTCGCAGTAATAGTGGATCCGATCGATGAAAAAGCCGAAGCATTTTATGAATCTTACGGATTTATAAAGTTGCCTGATAGTGAAAAAATGTTCCTCACCATGAAAACAATTGATCAATTGTTTGATTGATTATTGAGAAAAAATCTCCTTTTCCTCCACCTGTTTCCAGGGTTTAAAGAATTCCAGTTCACCATCTTCCAACTTGTAAGGATAAACAAGCGAATAAGCCGAAGTTTCGTCTTTATCTTCCACAAAAATCACAACGGCATCCAGTTCCTGTTCTTTGATCCAGACATCTTTAAAAATTGCGATTGCTGACAACTCATCTTTTCTATAGCGAAAAGCACTTTTCAAATTGTTTATTACTGCATCCGGATTTGGAAATTCAACATTATTTCCATCAAAATCGAGTAATTGCTCTACTGTTCCATCTAACCTTGAAAACGAAGCCAGCGGGTGAAACTCACCGTAATCTTTGAGTAATTTCTCAATTAGCGGAAGTGTTTTATTGAGTATGTTTTGAATGTTGTTCACAAATTTTCTTTTGTCATCCAAATCTACAAAAGTTTCCTATTGCAAAGTTGATAAGAATTTAAACTATTTAACTTCAACAAGCTCTACTTTCCTCTTCAACTTAAAAACAACGAACAAACTCAATAGCCCAATCAACAGCCAGATCAAATCAATAGAAAAAACACCGTACTCGCCGCATGCATAATTTGTCCAGAACCAGGTTCCTGAAACAATTCCGTTGACAACTGGAATGGCCAGTCCCAAAATTCCGCCAATCAGAAGAGAATATTTATTCGTTATGTAATTACTTCTGAGGAAAATGAACAGAACGGCAGCTCCTAACCAGCCTAAAAAGAAACCGTAATTAAGAATCGCTTCCCTACTTGCTTCCATAGAAGCAGGAATGAGTTTGGAAAGAATGAACGATCCGGCAGTTACAGGAATTAGTGATAAACAAATGGCCATGTACATTATCCCGACACGTTTGTTGTAACGTTTCTTTTTCTCCGGAATGTTTTTCTTGTTTCTGGCTTCAAGCCAGATTAAAACTCCGGTTATGATTACAAAACAGGTTAATAATGCCATCAGGAAATAAACCAGTTTCAGCATGTAAGATCCAACTGATCCGATGTTACCGAATTGGGCATAATGCAGTCTTCTGACCGAACCCCAAACGCCGTTGTAATAGGAAACTTCGCCCGGATTCTGAACGTCGATTTCCTTTCCGTTTATATCGTAAGTTACTTGTGCTTCACCAAGAAACTGCTTACTGATATGCTGTTCACCATTAATTTGAACGGTCATTGAATCGCTTCCGTAGTGCAGGATATAAAAACCGGTCGACTTGAAATTATCCCATTTCTTTTCCGTTTTCGCCATCAACTCGTTCAGATGAACTGTTTTATCTGATTTCTTTCCGAGACTTGTTTCTGTTTTACGAATATCCAGATCACGGTACATTTTTTCTCCATCACCCTGGTACACCCACAATCCGTTCGTTAGCGCAACCAAAATCCCCAATCCGAACATAGAACCGGTAAGCGCATAAATGAATTGAAAAGGTAAACCAATGAATCCAAGAGCCGTATGCGCATCGGTCCAGATTGTTTTCATTTTTTGTTTCGGTCTGAAAACAAAGAAATTTGAGAACACTTTTTTCCAGTGAACAATAACTCCGGTTATAATTGCAAAGAAGAAAAACAAAGCCACAAATCCGGAAATATAATAGCCAATACGATCTAACTGATAATAGAAATGAAGCAGGTACAATAATTCGCCCAGGCTGAAGCTTTCCGATTGCGAGATCAATTGTTTTTTTGAATCGCTGTATCCAAAACGAAAACTTTCCTGTCCGGCTTTTCCAGCTGAAGTATCGGCAGTTTCTGAAATATAGAATGAGTGTTTTCCGCTGAGAGCTGAAGTTCTGCCGTAAATCTTCCGACCATAGATATGCGGAACTTTCTTCTCCATTTTTTGTAAGATCAAACTGTAATCAGCTTTCCGTGCGTTTTCGAGTTCAACCTTCGCCTTCCCTTCCGTAGTGGCGGACTCCCATTCTTCTATTTCCTCTCTGAAAAGCGTAAACGAACCGGCGAAGAAAATTACAAAAAGCCCGATGGTAATTGAAATTCCACTAACGGTATGCAGGTGGAAAAAGATATTATACTTGCGATTATTACTCATGATTTAAATGCAATCGGATTGATGGATTGTCCAAGGAAAATAAGCCCGTATAATACAGCCAGTATTATCAGATAAAGAAGCCAGCATTTCAAACCATTCTCAAACAAATAAGGAATAAGCATGAAAGTGATCCAGACAGGGAAAAATCCGTAAACTGAAGTCACAACGGCTACCTGGTAATCCGGGAGCCAGAAACAAAGCGCAGCAAAAACAAACGAAGTAATTAACAATCCACCGATAAAAGCGGCTGTAAACTTTGTAAATTGCTGCCAGCCGGATGATAAATACTTCTTATTTGCCGGCATAGGACTTTTTTGATCGTTCAGCGGTCAATAACGGACGAAGAATCAATGTACAGCAGGCTATTATAAAATAAGCAAACAATCCGAAGAAAATTCCAGCTAAAATCCCGGTTTTTGCGATAAAAATTATTCCGGCGCACGACAACAGGACCGGAGCGCAGATTTGCAGCAGTTGCCGATTAGTCTTTAAACTGATTTCCCAAACGTAAAATGTATGAGCTGTTTTTGAAGACCTCAAATACAACAAGTAGTTCCCGCAAAACAATAAGATCAAACCAAGCAGATACACACCATTAATTTTGCACAAAAATATTATTTAGAAGTATTCTAAACAATACCCAAAACAAGGTATACGTAACTTATCTTAACAATATATTTGTACTTTAACTTTTGAAGAGATGGAAGAGGAGGAGAGAAAATATCACGAGATAGCGAGTAAATTTGCAAATAGTACTAAGAGTAATTTATTTGGAAAACCCTGCTATAAGATTAATGGAAAACCCTACGTATGCTTTTTTGAGGACTGTATGGTTTTTAAATTGAGCGGAGATTCGCACCAGGAGGCCTTAAGCCTTGACGGAAGTTGTTTGTTCGATCCGGGAAAGAAAAATCACCCGATGAAAGAATGGGTTCAGGTTCCTGCACATTATTCCGAAAAATGGCCCGAATTCACCGAATCAGCATATAATTATTTGCTAAGTTTGACTTCATGAAAATTGGAGCTCTTATTATTATTACAATTTTATTTTCCTGTAGTCCAATGCGCAAATTTGAAGGCATTGAAAAGATTCATTTTGGTTCCGGAGGTGGGTTCACAGGTGGAATTCTAACAAATACATTGGAGAAATCCGGCGTTGTTCTGAAAGATGGTACCGAAGTTCAGCAATTGGACCAAAAACAAACATCCCAACTTTTTGCCTATACACACAAATTGAAATCAGATACGATAAACGAGCCCGGAAACATGTACTATTTTATTGAGTTCAACGACAATGGTGTCAACTATCGTTACGTTTGGAGTTCCATTCAAGCACCAAATGAAGATTTGAATAATTGGTACAAACAGCTGAATAAATTAGTTAAAAAAGAAGAGGAATAGTTTATTGGACTTTACGGATTATCCGTAACTTACGAGTCTATAAACTAGTAACTCATGAAAAAACACCTCCTTATTAAAACGAAGCGACTACCCGATCTGCTTCTGTTTTCCCTTGCCCTAATAACTATTTCCACCCCCTCATTCGCTCAAAAGATTATTGAAGGTAAAGCAGCCAACGACAAAATTCATGGCGCAGCTATGATTCGAATGGTTGATAACAGAACCGCTCCTGATTTTATCCGGTTGAGTAGTTCTTCACAGTTAAGTGCCGGTGAATCTGTTTCCTGGATGAAAACCAATCTTGGTCTCAACGAAAATGAGTCTTTAGAACCAAAAAGAACAGAAAACGACGAGCTGGGATTTCAACATGTAATCTATCAGCATTTCTACAGTGGTGTTCCCGTTGAATACTCTGAATACCGCACACATATTCAAAACAATAAGGTCATTTCTCTTAACGGACAAATTTATACCGGAATCCAACTAAATATTACTCCGAATATTTCAATGGAAACCGCTGTTGCAAACGCAAAAAGCTTTATTGGTGCAGCAACATACCGCTGGGAAAGTGTCTCGGAAGAAACACATTTGAAATTGAGAATGAACGATTCTCTGGCTACTTATGCTCCGCAACCAACTTTGGTAATTGTTCCTATGAACGGTAATTACGATTCACCGGATTTTCGCTTGTGTTACAAAATGGACATTTATGCTACGGCGCCGTTATCGCGCTCATGGGTTTACGTTGATGCAAATACCGGTGAAATTGTCTGGAAAACAGACCGGATTCATGATACAGATACTCCGGGAACAGCTCAAACAGCTTACAGCGGAACAAAACCGATTATTACAGATTCATTTTCCGGAACATTCCGCCTGCGTGAATCTGGCCGTGGTAACGGAATTGAAACATACGATATGAACGAAGGAACCGAATACGGTGATGCCGTTGATTTTACTGATTCAGATAATAACTGGGGAATAACAACTCCTGCCTTTGATCAATATGCACAAGATGCTCATTACGGAGCCGAGCAAACTTACGATTACTACTTCAATGTACACAATCGGAATTCGCTCGACAACAATGGCTTCAAGCTTGTAAATTATGTTCATTACGACCAGGATTACGCAAACGCATTTTGGGACGGACAGGAAATGACATACGGCGATGGCGACGGCGGAACATTTGATTCACCGCTTACAACTATTGATATTGCAGGTCATGAAATCACTCACGGATTAACAGAAAACACAGCTAACCTGGTTTACGAATACGAATCGGGTGCATTAAATGAATCGTTCTCAGATATTTTTGGTGTTACCATCGACAATTTTGGAAATGGCACAACCGGAAATGCTTTGTGGAGAATTGGTGAGCAATGTACTTCAAGCGGAAATGGGATTCGTTTAATGAGCAACCCAAGTGCATTTGGAGATCCTGACACATTTGAAGGAACCAACTGGGTCGATCAGGGCGGTGCAGATAACGGCGGAGTTCATACGAATTCAGGGGTGCAGAATTTTTGGTACTACCTCATGTGCAGTGGTGGAACCGGCACAAACGACAATGGTGATGCATACAATTTAACAGCTATGCCAATGGCCGATGCAGCGGATATTACTTACCGTAATCTCACAGTTTACCTAGGAGCTAATTCCACATTTGCCGATTCGCGTTTCTACAGTATTCAATCAGCAATAGATCTTTTCGGAGGTTGTAGTCCGGAGGTTATTAAAACAACAAATGCATGGCATGCAGTTGGAGTTGGGGCACTTTTTGATGTAACTATTAACGCAGATTTCGCTGCAGGTGCAACCAATATCTGTACTGCGCCCGCCACCATTAACTTTCAGAACTTAAGCAATAATGGTACAACATATATTTGGTATTTCGGAGACGGACAAACCTCTACTGACCAAACACCGGAACACACCTATTCTGCAAACGGAACCTACAGTGTTTCTTTGGCAATTGACGGTGGAGCCTGTGGTACAGATTCAACCAATGTGAACAATTACATCACAGTAGCTTTGCCGGATGTTCCAACAACAGCAGATCAAAGCGGTTGTGGAACAACAGTTGTAGATTTAAACGCGTCGGTTTCCGGAGACGCATATTGGTATTACACAGCAACGGGAGGTTCCGCTTTCTTTATAGGTCCTGAATTCACTACTCCTCTCTCCTCTACAACAACTTTTTACGTAGAAGACAGGATTGCGAACGGAGGAGGAAACGTTGGTCCGGCAAATAACTCTTTCGGAACAGGTGGGAATCACAACAACACTTCTACTCAATACATTGAGTTTACAGCCAATCAGGCAATCACAATTGAGACTGTAAGAGTATTCTCCGGAGGTTCAGGAAACAGAACAATTCAAATCTGGGACAACAACGGAAACCAGGTTGAATCTGTTACGGTTAATATTGGCTCCGGAAATCAGGTAGTTGCTTTAAATGTTCTTTTGCAGCCCGGTTCATACCGTATCGGAGGAACACAAATGAATTTATACCGGAATAATGCGGGAACTTCTTTCCCCTATTCTTTGGCCGGATTGGTTGATATTACAGGTTCTTCAGCAGGAGATGAATTTTACTACTATTTCTATGACTGGTCAGTAAGTTCGCATTGTATCAGCGAACGCGTGCCGGTAACCGTGACTATTGACCCGGTTCTCGCAGATTTCTCATACACTTCCGCAGGTACTACAGCTAATTTCACAAATACATCAACAAACGGAGTTGCTTTTTCGTGGTTTTTTGGTGATGGTGGAGCAAGTTCGGACGAAAATCCATCACACACATACGCGGCATACGGAACTTACGAAGTAACACTCATTACAGACAACGGAAACTGTACGGATACAACTCTAATGAATGTAACCGTTTCAGATGCCGGAATTACCGAATTTTCTGCCGGTTCAATCGGAATTTCACCAAATCCATTCAGCAATTCAGTAAGCATTCAATTAGAAGGACTTGAGGCAGGAAATAATCTATCCGTTATTGCAATTAATTCACTTGGGCAGAAAGTAGCCGATGTTTATTCAGGCAAAGCTCAGAATTCTGAACAGGAAATTATTTGGAATGCAAATTCGTCTGTGGGCAAAGGAGTTTATTTATTACGTATTTCTTATGATGGAAAAAGCATTATTCGAAGAGTTGTTAAGAATTAATTAGGTTAACACAAAAGTCGTTTGCACATCAGCGAACGACTTTTTATAAAACATATCAGTCATGAAGAAATACCTGTTCATTCCAGTTTTGGTAACCCAATTGGTTTCTTGTGGTGAAGCAGTAAAAAAAGATCAATCTTATTTAAAGATTCCTGATGAAGGTTTCTCATTCCAGATTCCGCAGCGCACAGGAATTCAGATTCCTGGTAACGGAAAGAAAGTGGAAGCTTTGATAAACGATATTACCGGCGGTCAAACGTTGTTAACCTTGAAAGCAGACAGCACCACTTTCTTCAGTTCTGCAATTCACGAAGGAGATACTCTGAAATTCAAATACACAAATTCTTCATACAAAATCACCTGTATTGATTTGGTAAACAATCTGATAGGAGAAGATGTCGGATCATTTAAAGTCTTCCGATAAGATTTCTTAACAACGTTTCATATCGAATGAACAGTTTTTTCTTTTTTTTTGTAATTACTTATTTGCACCTAATGAAGCACTACCTGTTTTTATCAATCATTATTCTGTTTTCTGCTCCGCACACTTTTGCCCAGAAACCAATTGCCGGAACAAACTACAGTCATTTCAGTCTTAAATCAAAAAAAGATACTATTGATTTTGTTTTAGCCGACACCAATTTAACTCAGAAAAAGCCAATTTTTCTTTTTGCACAAGGTTCTTTACCTATTCCTCTTTTCGTAGATATTCCGGGCTATGGAAATGTTCCCATTACGCTATCCAACTTTGATTTGGACTATATGAAAAAGTACTATCATGTAGTTGTTATTTCTATGCCGAAAACGCCGGTAATAGCGAATGCACGTTACATCAATTCAAGTTACATCTGCATTACCGATTCTACTGACGAGAACAGCATTTCGGAAGACTTCCTGAATGCCGATTATCTCGACAACTATGTGAATCGGGCAAATGCCGTTCTGAAATATTTATCTAAACAGTCATGGATTGATAATAGTAAAATTGTTGTTGCAGGACACTCACAGGGCTCCAGAATTGCAGATCGTTTGGCAGAAACAAACCCTAAAATTACTCATACCGGTCTGTTTGGTTTTAATCCGCTTGGAAGAGTACATGAACAAGTATGGCTGAATTACAAGGAAGCTTTGAAAGGAAATATATCCTGGGACAAACTCGATACGCTGCAGAAACAACAATATGAATTTCAACGGGTAATTCATGATCCAAACGAAATGGGACCGGGACTTACTGCCTGGAGATCTTTTACCGGAACCACCTTCGAAACACTGGCAAAGATTAAATCGCCGCTTTACATTGCTTATGGAACGGAAGACAAATGTGCTTTTATGAACGAATTACTTCCGCTCTATTTCATTGAAGCAGGAAAAACAAACTATGAAGTGGTACGGTATCCAAATTTGGAACACAACTATTTTCCAATCGTAGACGGGAGGCCAGACTATGAAAATGGAAAATGGATTGAAGTCATGAATGCTTTTGTAGATTGGACATTGAAATAGTTTCTTAATAATTGTAACTGACACAAATCACTCCCCAGGAATGAAAAGCACTTAGTTGATTACTAAATGTTTTGCTTTGAACAGTATAATTCAATCCGAACCGCAGTTTTTCGAATCCAAATTTCACACCGAATTCCAGAAGAAAAACCGTCCGTTCAATATCTTTTACTGAAACTTTCACCTGGCTTTTATCGCCAATCAAAGACCCCTGAAGCGTCCCGTCATAACCTATTAGTGCTAACGATGATTTTGAATAAAAAAAGTTTCGTTTCGCTTTCATATTTCCCAGGCCAATAACTATTTCCGGTTTCAGGTTATTCCGAAATGATCCGACTTCAAGATCCAATCCTGCATTCAGTTGAAACCAGTTCACAAAGAGAACCTGAAATTCAGATTTCAAAAGAACATCGAGTATAAGACCATTCGAGAGTTGATACTGCCAGCCAAGCGGGAGGAAATTATTCGTTGCTTTATGAATTCCCGTTTGCATTTGTTTTCCAAAGGCAAAGGCCCCTACTCCGCCCATTTCGATTCCTGAACTAACAGAAAATCTGCCTTTTTTATCTAGCAATGTTCTTTCAGTATAAAGGGAAAATGTTGCTGCATAAGGCCTGTCATTATATAAAGCCGAATCAGATTTTATGGTTGACGGAGTAAAAACCTGATGAATCAGCTTACAGGTGAAATATGCATCAACGGGTATATTTCTGAATTCACCTTCAATTTTGCTTTTTTGTGCGTAATTCAGTAAAATGCCTTGTGAATAGTAACGATCAGTTCTGGTAAACAGATCATTCTCATACCTAAAATCAATCTTGTGCTTAAAATCAGGCTGCATAAGAACAGACTGGCTAAAACCAAAATCTTTGGTTAGAATAATCAGGAGAATGATTCCGTATTTCATTTGTTCTAAACTACGCAATTGAATGGAAAAAGGATGTTTTCAAAAGTCTATAAACAGAAAATACCAAAATACACGATTTTTCGTTCCTAACTATTTGAAACTATTAAAAATAGTCCTACCTTTGCACCCTTAATTTAGAAAACTACCGTTCCGATTCAGTAGTTACATTTAACAGCTTTCAGGCATAGCGGAACAACCTGAAATACAAGTAAAAACGCCCTTTACATGGCAAAAACAGTAAACACGCAGGGTTCTGCGGATTTTGATTGGGACGCATTAGCGTTAGATGGTTATACTTTAGTACAGCGTTCTGAAATGTCAGACACTTACGGTAAAACCCTTACTTCTATCAACGAGAAAGAAGTAGTTGAGGGAACTGTAATTTCAGTTACCAAAAAAGAAGTGATTATCAACATCGGATACAAATCTGAAGGTGTTGTTGCTGCTTCTGAATTCCGTTACAACACGGAGTTAAAAGTTGGAGACAAAGTTGACGTATTTGTTGAATGTCAGGAAGACAAGACAGGTCAGTTGATCGTATCTCACCGCACAGCTCGTATGCATAAAGCATGGATCCGTGTGAACGATGTATTACGTACTGGTGAAGTTATCACCGGATTCGTTAAATGTCGTACAAAAGGTGGTTTGATCGTTGACGTATTTGGAATTGAGGCTTTCTTGCCTGGTTCTCAAATTGATGTTAAGCCTATTCGTGACTACGATGTTTACGTTGGTAAAAACATGGAGTTCAAAGTTGTTAAAATTAACCAGGAGTTCAGAAACGTAGTTGTTTCTCACAAAGCGTTGATCGAAGCAGAATTAGAAGAACAAAAGAAACAAATTATCTCGGGCTTAGAGAAAGGACAAGTATTAGAAGGTACTGTGAAAAACATTACTTCTTATGGTGTGTTCATCGATTTAGGTGGTGTAGATGGTTTGATCCACATTACAGATTTGTCTTGGGGACGTGTTAACCACCCGGAAGAAATCGTTGAATTGGATCAGAAATTGAACGTTGTAATCTTAGATTTCGACGACGATAAAAAACGTATCGCTCTTGGATTGAAACAATTGCAACCACATCCATGGGATGCTTTGGATACTAACTTAGCTGTTGGTGACAAAATCTCAGGAAAAGTTGTTGTATTGGCTGACTACGGTGCATTCATCGAGATTGCTCCAGGTGTAGAAGGTTTGATCCACGTTTCAGAAATGAGCTGGTCACAACACTTACGTTCTGCGCAAGACTTCATGAAAGTTGGAGATTCAGTTGAGGCTGTTATCCTTACTTTAGATCGTGAAGAGCGTAAAATGTCTCTTGGTATTAAACAATTGATGCCGGATCCATGGGCTGCTATCGAAGCGAAATACGCTGCTGGTACTAAGCACAATGCAAAAGTTCGTAACTTCACTAACTTCGGTGTATTCGTTGAATTAGAAGAAGGTGTTGACGGATTGATCCACATTTCAGATCTTTCTTGGCAAAAGAAAATCAAGCACCCGTCTGAATTCTGTAAGGTAGGTGACGAAATGGAAGTTGTAGTTTTGGAAATTGATCGTGAAAACCGTCGTATTTCTTTAGGACACAAACAATTGGAAGAAAATCCATGGGATGTGTTTGAAACTATCTTCGGAGAAGGTTCAGTTCACCAGGGTACAATCATTGAAACTAAAGACAAAGCTGGTGTAGTTGCATTGCCTTACGGTGTTGAAGGAATTTGTCCTTCTAAACACTTACGTAAAGAAGATGGAACAAACGCGAAAGTTGAAGAAACTTTAGATTTCAAAGTAATTGAGTTCAACAAAGAATCTAAGAAAATTGTTGTTTCTCATACACGTATGTTCGAAGAAGGAACAGACGAAAAACCAGTAAAAGCTGCAGCCGGTAAAAAAGGTGCTCCTAGCGCTGGTGGTGGTTCTGCTACTTCTCAAGCTGTAAAAGCAAACAATTCAGGAAACGAAAAATCTACATTAGGAGATTTGGACGCTTTAGCTGCATTGAAAGAGAAAATGGAAGGCGGAGAATAATCTCAGTTTTTCTTAAGAATAGAAAATCCCGTTGTCATTTGGCAGCGGGATTTTTCGTTTAAAGACTTTTCCTTAAATTTAACCATGAAATCCTTCGCCTTTATCTCAACACTGCTTCTACTTTCTTCCTGTCAGGAAAACGAAGATTTGGTTTACCAGGTGAAAGGCGTTGAATTTACAGCTGCTAAACTGCAATCAATCGATGGATCACCCCTCACTATTGAAGATTCTATAAACGGCTCTCATTTTGGTTTTCGCATTCATTGGGATGCGGAATCAAACAATGCACCTTATGATCCGGTTGAAACCTCAGTTCGGGTGCTAAATCCGGTTTTGGAATTTAAAATCACCTCAGACAAAACAGTAAGCGGAAGATCCCCAGGAAGCTCACTGAACTCACTCTTCAATGTTTATTACTCTGAGAAACTCGACGAAGTACAATTAGCGGAATCTCTCGATTATATCACAGAATCTGTGGATCATTTCAGCCATGTTGAATCATCTTATCTAAAGTTAAAAACAACTATTTCCCCCGGAAACTATGCTTTCTATTTCAGATCTAAATTCGATGATGAAACAGTTCTGTTAGATACCATTCTAAATGTAAAGATCAAATAACATGAGAGCAAAAAAAATCCTGCCGGGGGTTATGCCGACAGGATATGATTTAGGTATTCGCAGGTATTATATCTTTCCGGTTCCAACAGGTAGAACACGATTTTCTGCTATCCTTTTTTAAATGGTTACTATCAAATGTCGGATCGAATAAAAGGTAAACACAGAAAACTATTTTTTTTATTTTTTTTTTGATCGTTGACAATTCAGTGCTTTTCTGACCCAATAATTCAAGGTTTACAAAACAAAAAACGGGCAGAATGAATCATTCTGCCCGGGCCTTATTTACAAATCCTGATCCTTAATAGCTATTTGAGTTCCCTGGTTGCATCTTCCAGGTCTCTTTCAGATTTCATTTCCGCAACTTTCATTTCCAACTCTTCACGAAGCGCTACCTTTGTATCATAGGCGCCATACGATAGAAATAATTTGCTGATTATGGGGATCAATTCGAATAACGTCAATATTACTGTTAGCAAATAATACTGGTTCTGTAGACCGTGGGTTTTGTCTTTGCTGAACAACGATTCAAGAGCTTCTTTTTTAATAAGAAAACCTTTCCCATCCAATGTCTTTTCGAAATCAGAAACACTTTTGGTAATCTTTGCATTGATTTCATCTAACTCAGTAGTTATCTTCTCTAACTCTTTGGTAGTTGAAGTTTGCGTTTTCTCCAAATCCGATTGAATAATCTGAAAACTGTTCTTTTTAGCTTCGGCAATTCCACCGATTCCGTATTTCCCTGAACCTCCAGTCCCGTCAATCTCTTTCAGATAATCGTTTTGCTTTTGGATAGCCAGATCGTTTTTCTCTTTTAATTCAGTTTCAAGTTTCTTCTTATTCAGGAGCAGTTCATCTTTCCTGGATTGATAGACCTGCTCAACCTCGATTCTTTTTTCAGCCAGTTTTTTATCTAAAAGAATTGGTATTTCCCTGTCAACATCTGAACTGAAAATGAACAGAATAATGGGCTGTGCCAGAAAAGCACCGATGCACAATGCCATGACAATCCGCAAAATAATTGCTACAATATTGTTTTTTGCTTTGTTAATAGAAGAAATCAAAACGCGATCTATAGCTAACACAAACGCCCCCATAAAAACCCCAAGCAAAACATAAACAAACGGAGAATCAGAGTTCGTGCTCCAGAAATAACCCCAGGCAAGAGTAGCATACAACCAGGTAAAAAGCATAGCAGAACCCACAATTTTATAGCGATTTCTATCAACTGTACAATCCTGAATAAGCTCTTTAATCGCTGTTGAAAACCACCACAGGATTTCGGTCATTTGATCTGACTCATTCTGCTTCTTCGGCTTCAGATCATTCGTTTTTTCTTCCATAAAGTTCTGTTTATCGCTATAAGCGTATTTCCGGAATATAAGTTACAGTGAAAAGTGTGGGCGCAAAAGACAAATTAGGTTAATGGTACTTAAACTCCGTCAGTTGCTTCTATTTTCCGGACAATAAAACTCACTTCCTGGAGTGGATTTTTACCATATAACGATGGTGGATTTGTATTCCTCCCATATTTTTCAAAAACAATTCCCAAGAAAAACGAAAACAAAAACACCTGAAAATCAGCTAATTAATGTATATACCAACTTCCATTTAGAATATTTTTCAAAAATAAACAGTACTTTGTTTTGCATAGTACTAAACATAACATATATTTGTGCTATAAATAGTACTTTATGAATCACGAGAACACACAAGCGCAAATGCGGAAAGGTATCCTGGAGTTCTGTATTCTTAGTATTCTAAACAAAAAGGAAGCATATCCGTCGGAAGTTTTGGAACAATTAAAAAACGCCAAACTGATTGTAGTTGAAGGAACGCTTTATCCTTTGTTGACGAGACTTAAAAATATGGAACTACTCTCCTATCGCTGGGAAGAATCTACGTCAGGTCCACCCAGAAAATACTATTCCATTACTGCTAATGGACAAGTTACTCTCAACGCCTTACAACAGACGTGGAATGAACTGCAAAACGCAGTAGAAACATTAAGAACGTAATACCATTATCATGAAAAAGACACTTTCTATACATTTAGGTCGACAGTTGTTTACCATAGAAGAAGACGCATACCAGCGATTAACCGAATACCTGAAAAGATTAGAGCAATCGCTTTCACCGGAAGAAGGAATTCGTGAGATTTTAGAAGATATTGAAATGCGCTGCGCAGAAATTCTTCAGCTGAAATTGACGGAGAACAAACTCATTGTAGTAACAATGCCGGAAGTTGAAAATGTAATTACTTCGCTTGGAGAACCGGAAATGATTTCTGAAGAATCAAGTTCATTTCAAAGTTCAGCCACAAGCTCTTCGTCAAAAGAAGAAGATGTAAAACGCAGACTCTTCAGAGATATGGACAATGCTTCACTTGGAGGAGTTTGTTCAGGATTGGCAGCATACCTGAATATTGATCCTGTAATCATTCGAATCTTATTTGCGATTTCGTTGTTCATGGGATTCGGATTCCCGCTTTACATAATTCTTTGGATCGTAATCCCGAATGCAAAAACACCTTCTGATCGTTTGCAATTGCGCGGAAAACCAGTAACTGTTGATTCGATCAAAGAGGAAATTTCCAGAACTGCAAAAACAAAAAAATCAGAGTTTATGCAGTCAACAGAGAAATTGCGCAATAACGCGCATATCTCAGAACGTGCACGTCACCTGGTTGGGATTTTTGCCAAGATAATCGGAGTTGGTTTTATCGCGTTCTCCTGTATTTGGCTAATCGGATTCACCTTAATGGTTTCCGGAGTTTTACAGGTTTTCCCGGTAACAGGCGATCAAAACTATGCTTCGTTCCACGAATACCTGCGATTGGTATGCCCGGAAGACAACAATTCCGTAAATCTCATGTGGTTTAGTATTCTACTTACCGGATTTACAGCACCGCTCATCGGATTGATTCTTGGAGTTCGAATTTTCCTGAACAAAAAATCAAAATTCTTCACAATCAGCCTGATCGGATTACCGGTTGTTTTTGTTTGTGGAGTCATCCTGATCATTATTTCAAGCATTCATACAATACGCGATTATGAAGCTTACGCTGATATTGAAAATCAACACATAACAATTGATTCGGATGAGTTGATCATCAAAGAATTGCCGCTTATCGTCAATAACCGAAAAGTCGTGAATAATGGCGGTTTCAGCTTCTTTACCATTCAGAACGGGCGTTTAACAGATCACGGAGTTCATATCAAATACAAAGAAACTACCGATACTGTATTCCATGTTTACCAACTTTTGAGTGCTCATGGAATCGATAGAACAGCAGCCCTGAAACGAAGCATGAATATCAAACATGAACTAAAACTGGACGGAAACAAATTGCTGATAGACCCATACTATTCCTATCCTTTAGGCGATGGATTACGCGATCAGGAAATTGAGATCATAGTAGAAGTTCCAAAAGGAAAAAAACTATTCATTAACGGATTGGAAACCAAAATTGACGGAAAAGAATACGGCGGTGTTATGTACAGCGACGAACCTTTCCAATCATATGAATACGATCTTCCGGAACTACCCGAATTACCCGAGCCGAGAGATTAAAAAAAACCCAACCAAGCCGTAACATAAGTAAGTTAAAGCAGAAAACGGTATTCGCAGAAATGTGAGTACCGTTTTTTTATTGAAAAAACCACCGAATTCCAAAAGCATCTCCCCCGTTGAATTACCGAAGATTCATTATATTTGTGCAACTAATGAATAATCGAAAAATGTCAGAAAGCGCAGTAAAAGAAACAGCACAAACAGTGGACTTTAAAGCTTTTAAAGAACAGGTAATTGAAGATTTTCGCTTGGCTTGTATCTCAAGAGAAACTTCCCTGCTTGGTAGAAAAGAAGTCTTGACTGGTAAAGCTAAATTCGGGATTTTCGGCGACGGAAAAGAATTGGCTCAGATTGCTTTGGCAAAACAATTCAGAAATGGTGATTTCCGTTCAGGATATTACCGCGATCAAACCCTGATGATGGCCATTGACCAATTGAACGTAAAACAATATTTTGCCGGTTTGTATGCCCACACTGACGAAGTAGTTGAACCTCAAAGTGCCGGTCGACAAATGGGTGGACATTTCTCCACGCGTAACCTTGACGAAAACGGAAACTGGAAGAACTTAATGGAACAGAAAAATTCGTCGGCAGACATTTCCCCAACTGCCGGACAAATGCCGCGTTTATTAGGTTTAGCTCAAGCTTCAAAAATCTACAGAAACCACCCCACTCTGAAGGACATTGAAGAATTCAAGAAATTTACAAACGGCGGTAACGAGGTTGCTTTCGGAACAATTGGTGATGCTTCTACTTCAGAAGGTCCGTTCTGGGAAGTAATCAATGCTGCCGGTGTTTTACAGGTGCCAATGGTTATGTCGGTTTGGGATGATGGATTCGGGATTTCCGTTCCGCGTGAATACCAAACTACAAAAGGAAGTATTTCGGAAGCTCTAAGCGGAATGCAGCGCACAAAAGGCGGTTCAGGATACGAGATCTTCGTTACAAAAGGCTGGGATTACGCGCATTTGTGTGAAACGTATGAAAAAGCGGTAGCATTGTCGCGCAAAGAACATGTTCCGGTTTTGGTTCACGTAAAAGAAGTAAATCAGCCTCAAGGCCACTCTACTTCTGGTTCTCACGAACGTTACAAAGATGAAGAACGATTGAAATGGGAAACCGAATTCGATTGTATCAATAAATTCAAAGAATGGATTTTAGCTTTCAACGCTGAAGGAAATACATTGGCAACCGAAGAAGAATTGAATACCATTTCTGCAGAAGCAAAAAAAATGGTGAACGAGCAAAAACGTACTGCGTGGTCAGAATTCACAGCTGTTTTGAAGCAGGATCTGAATTCTTCGCTTGAAATTCTTCAGGCATTGGCCGGAGAAAGTTCAAACAGTGCGTTCATTCAAAAAGAAATTGATGGTTTGAAAAACGCTATGGAACCTATCCGCAAAGATATTTTTATGGCAGTTCGTAAATCATTACGTTATTGTCGCGGAGAAAACGGTCCGGCTAAAGCGGCGGCTATTGCGTGGTTAAAACAGGAAACAGCTGCAAACTATGACCGTTACAGCTCTTACTTATACTCTGAATCAGATAAAAGTGCGTTAAAAGTAACCTCGGTTCCGCCAGCTTATCCTGAAAATGCTGCCCAGGAAGATGGTCGTATTATTCTCCGCGAAAACTTCCGTGCAATTTTCGAAAAACATCCGGAAGCGTTGATCTTTGGAGAAGATGCAGGAAAGATCGGTGGTGTGAATCAATCGTTGGAAGGATTGCAGGAACAATTCGGACAATTACGTGTTTCAGACGTTGGAATTCGCGAGTGCAGTATTCTTGGACAAGGAATCGGGATGGCCATGCGTGGTTTACGCCCGATTGCAGAAATTCAGTATTTAGATTATTTGTTGTACGCAATCCAGATTATGTCTGACGATTTGGCAACAGTTCAATACCGCACAAAAGGCGGACAAAAAGCACCGTTGATTATCTCAACACGTGGCCACCGTTTGGAAGGAATCTGGCACAGTGGTTCGCCAATGGGGATGATCGTGAATTCCATTCGCGGTATTCATGTTTGTGTTCCTCGTAACATGACAAAAGCAGCTGGATTCTATAATACCCTAATGGCTTCAGACGAACCTGCTTTAGTAATTGAACCATTGAACGGATACCGTACGAAAGAACCAATGCCAAACAATATTGGTGAATTTAATACCCCGCTTGGAATTCCGGAAATTCTTCAGGAAGGAACAGACTTAACATTGGTTTCTTATGGTTCAACATTCAATTTGTGTGAAGTTGCAGTAAACCAATTGAGAGAATTGGGTATTTCAGTTGAATTGATCGACGTTCAGACATTGATACCATTCGATATCCATCACCTGATCGCTGAATCATTGAAAAAAACGAATCGCTTGTTGATTGTTGATGAAGATGTAAGTTCAGGAGCAACCGGTTTTATCCTCGATAAGATTTTGGTAGAACAAAGCGGTTATAACCATTTAGATTCTGCTCCAATCACGTTAAGTGCAAAAGATCACCGGCCTGCTTACGGTTCTGATGGTGATTACTTTTCAAAACCAAGCATTGAAGATATCGTTGAAACGGCTTACGCAATTATGCATGAAGCAGATCCGGCTCAATATCCAAGTATTTATTAAATGAACAAAATAATTCATCGTTTTACAGTTTGTTGCCTCATTGCTTTAATGAGCTTCAAACTGTTCGGTGGATTTTCTTATAACCTCTACTTTTGGTGGAACCAGAAACAATTAGCCAAAGAGCATTGTATCAATCAGAACAAACCGAAATTAAAATGTAACGGTAAATGTTATTTAGCAAAGCAATTGGCTAAAGTTGAAAACGATTACCAGAAAAAACAACGTCAGCCGGCACCGTTTCAGCTAAAAGCATCAGAATATTATGCTGTTGGGGAAAAATCAATTCAAATTCAACTGTTGCTGTTAGAAACTACTGAAGCAAAACCATTTGATCATTACCCGACATTTTTCAGCAACGTCACCAAATCCATTCCCACTCCTCCTCCAGATTTAGTATAAACGCAGTTATTTACGTTTATATAAATTCAAATGAAAACACTTTTTTTAGTGGTTATGGCTCTGTGCCTTAACTTCACCGGAAAAGCGTGTGATGCATGCGGATGTAGCGGAAGTATTGGCAATATGGGACTCGGAATCCAATCACAGGGAAACAGATCATCGTTTTCCATCGTTCATTCCTTTAAAGTATTTCACACTCAAATTCCCGGATTATATGGAAATCCGGATACAAGAAGTATGGAATACTATAACAGGACAGATTTGACCGGAACCATTCGTCTATCCAAACATTTTCAGGCACGCGCGGTTATTCCGTATATATATAATTCTCAAGTGAAAGAACCTTCAGCTCGATCTGCGCAAAACGGAATCGGCGACGTTCAGGTTGGAATGAACTATTACATCATTGATTCCGCTTATTCCATGAATGAACTGGCACGTTGGTCTGTTGGTTTTACTTCTAAATTACCAACCGGTTATTTCGAAAGCCCGGAACGCGAACAATTAATGCTTAATCCGGGCTCCGGAACTTTTGATTATTCATTGGTTTCATCCCTGATGATTCGCTTCCGAAAGATCGGAATCAGCAATGAGAGTTCCTATACATTGAGAACAACGAACAAATACAATTATAATCCGGGAAACACCTGGTATAATCAAACAATTGGAATGTACATCTTCAATCGTTTTACCTTTGGAACAGGTATTTCCTTTGCTTCAAACGCACAGGCAAAGTTCAATGGAGAAGATTACGACCATACAAATACACAGGCAATCCTTGTACAAAGTGCCTCGGTAGCTTCATTTGCTTCCGAAAGCTGGAATTTTCAGGTTGGATTTAATTTACCTGTTTATCAGCTTCTGGGAGAAGGAAACAGCACTTTACGAGGCGCAATAAGTTTTGGAGCCTATCACATTATTAATAAAAAACAATCCCGGGAATCATCATCGGGAGCAAAAAGAAAAATATGAAAACAATTATTATATCAGCAGCAATTTTGGGATTAGCGCTTATTTCCTGCAAAAAAAATAAGGAGGAAGAACAGGAAGAAGCCTTCGTTGGTGGAATTACGATTACAACTCCTGCGGAAAGCGATACAGTTTCAGGAAACTACTCTGTTTTGACAGGATCAATAACCGGAAATATGACCTTGCACGGTTATCATGTTGTTTTGTATAAAACAAGCGACAATTCGGTGATTACAGAATATGAAGTTGATGAACACGCTACCGGCTTTACATTAAGCGATACGATCAATTACAACGTTTCAGCAATTACTCCGGTTCGTTTAAAAGTAGAATCTGCATACAATCATGAAGGTGATCTGACCACGAAAGAAGTAAATTACGTTATTCAGCCATAAAACTGCTGTTTGAGAAGCGAAAAGGGTGTCGAAAGACATCCTTTTCCTTTACATCGCAAAGCATTCTCTGTTTTCCTCTACATTTGTCCTATAACTTCATTTTCATGAAAACAACTATCCTAATAATTATTTGCCTGATTGCCGGTCAGAGCTTCTCCCAAATGGATTCTTTTGATGCCGATCCATCAGATTTGGTTTATAATATCTTACAAGGACAGTCAATTTCGGTTTCCAATGTCCAGTTTCAGGGGCACACACGACAAATCGGCTATTTTTACGGAAACGTTGAAAACATTCCGTTTCAAACCGGAATAATCATGTCTTCGGGGCTCGTTAACGGATATGGTCCATGGGGGCCAAATGACACTTTACGTGCAGACTACGATTTTGGGCGACCAGGTGATTCGGACCTGCAGCTTACTTTCACAGCAAGTACAATTAATGACGCAGCAGTTTTGGAATTTGATTTTGTACCATCAAGTGATTGGTTAAAGTTGAAGCTTCTGTTTGCTTCCGAAGAATATGGTTTTGGAACCTTTTCAGCAAATTTCAATGATGGAATTGGAATATATCTCACCGATCCGAATAATATTAAAACCAATATTGCCCGGACACAGAACCAAAACATTTCGGTAAACACAATTAATCCAAACCTAAATTCAACCTTCTATATTAGTAATGGAAACGGATCGCAGGCACCTTACAATTCCAGTAATACCTATTGCCGGTATGACGGTCTAACGAAACCGATTGAAATAAGCGCACAAGTGACTCCCAATCAAATACATCATCTCAAAATTGCAATTGGCGATAGTGGTGACGGCTCATTCGATTCCGCTTTATTCCTGGAAGCATTCAGTATGATGACTGTTGGTTTGAAAGATGATCTGGAATCCAATCTACAGCTTTCACCAAATCCTGTAAATGATCTTCTAACCATAGAAAGCAGCACTGAGAATTTGACCATTCATATTCTTGATCTGAATGGAAAAAATCTACTTACAAAAGATTTGTCAGGTCTTTCAGGATCATTAGACCTTTCTTCTCTTCAAAGCGGAACTTATTTGGTAAAAATCTGTTCTTCAACGAATACGCTTACAAAAAAGATTATAAAGCTTTAGTGTTCATCTCATTCTCTAACTTCAAAAGACGTTCTTTTCAGGGTTCCGAGCAACGAATAAATCTCTATTTTTGCACGGATCATAGTTTCAAACTGTAAATGAGTAAACGTTCAAGAGGTAAATTATTGAAATGGAAGTATTTGTTCTTTCTGTTGGTTACTTTTTGGTTCGCTGGTTTGGTGGTTTTCTTCGCCAATCCAAAAGCAACTCAGCTGTGGTTAACAGAACTGGCAAATGGTCCGGTAAAGCCTATCAAACTTCTCCCCACTCCTGAAATCTGTAAAGTTGATATTACACATGCCTGGCAGATGAATGATCAGGTAAAAAGCTATTGGCAAGATTCATATATTCATGGATTAAAGCGCATTCCATCCAGGAAGTGGGATGTTTTTTCGGCGGTAAACAAAGGAGAATTGGTTCCAATTAAATCGAACAAGTACTTTTACGTGGATACAATGCACTATTCGTACCCGTTTGCAAAACACGAAGTAAAAGATTTTGTATCCGAATTAGGCAAACGTTTCCAGTCGAAATTGAAACAAACGGATCTTTACGGAACACGACTCGTCCTGACATCTTTATTACGCACAAAAAGTTCTGTTTCACGTTTAATGAAGCGGAACAAAAATGCAATCAAACATTCATCTCACCTACATGGAACAACTTTTGATATTTCGTACAATACTTTTCTGCATAACCGGGCTTTAAGCGATGGTGAAGTTGCTCATCTGAAAGAAACACTGGCACTCACACTTTTTGAAATGCGGGAAGAAAAGAAATGCTACGTACTTTGCGAATATTTTCAGACATGTTTTCATGTAGTTTGCAGGAGTGGGAATTGGAGTGCGGGGGCGCTTTCCAAAAACCCGAAAAAAGCAAGTAAAAATGGGCTTTCTACATAATTTTATAAATTTGTAAAAATGTGGGAATCTTCAATGATTTTATCCGAAAATCGCCAATTCATTTAACAAACTAATTGATGGAAGTCAAAATTCACGAAAGCTGGAAATCCGTATTGCAAAAATCATTCGAAGCTCCTTATTTCGAGCAATTGCGCCAGTTTGTAAAACAGGAATATCTGTCTTTTCCAAATGAAATATTCCCGAAAGGAAAATTCATCTTCCGTGCTTTTGATGCTTGTCCGTTTGATAAGCTGAAAGTGGTAATATTGGGTCAGGATCCCTATCCAACTCCAGGACACGCACACGGATTATGTTTTAGCTGCGATGCACATGTTCGACCGTTGCCAAAAAGTCTGGCAAACATTTTCAAGGAATATGAAGATGATTTAGGAAAACCTGCACCGGCAAACGGAGATCTGAACTATTGGGCTGAACAAGGAATCCTTCTTCTCAATTCTATTTTAACAGTTCGAAAAGGAGCACCACTGAGTCATGCAAACCAGGGCTGGGAAAAGTTTACTGATGAAGTAATCCAGCAAATCAACGATCAAAAAGAATCGGTAATCTTCGTGCTTTGGGGCTCTCCTGCTCAGGCAAAAGCCGCTCGTGTAGACAGAAACAAACACATTGTACTCATAGCGCCTCATCCGTCTCCCCTTTCTGCTTACCGAGGTTTTTTTGGTAGCAAACCATTTTCCACTATCAACCGTATCTTAACCGAAAAAGGCCAAAAAGCAATTGAATGGTAAGCAAACACCATAAGATATAAGGCCGATTTGTAGAGAAAAACTAACTTTGTTTTAATGGAACTGAAAAATGATTTAATACTTCGGGCTGCCCGAGGCGAAGAAATAGAACGTTACCCAGTATGGCTCATGCGACAAGCGGGTAGAATTTTACCGGAATATCGCGCTGTACGCAGCAGTGTCAGCGGGTTTAAAGAATTAGTGGAAACTCCTGCACTTGCAGCTGAAGTAACCATTCAACCGGTCGATTTACTTGGTGTTGATGCTGCGATTATCTTTTCAGATATCCTCGTTGTTCCTGAAGCAATGAACGTTCCATATCAAATGATTGAACAACGTGGTCCCTGGTTCGAAAACACTATTCGTTCAGAAGAAGAGGCGAAGCGGGTAGAAACAAAATTCGACGTTGAAGACCGTTTAGGCTACGTTTTAGAAGCTATCAAGCTAACAGTAAAAGAACTTAACGGACGAGTGCCTGTTATTGGATTTGCCGGCGCTCCATGGACAATTCTTTGTTACATGGTAGAAGGCCACGGTTCAAAAACCTTCTCTGAGGCACGTAAACTTTTAATAACAAATCCAAATTTGGCACACCAGTTGCTACGGGTATCACAGACGTAACTATTGCGTATTTGAAAGCGCAGATAAAAGCAGGAGCATCTATGGTACAAGTATTTGATTCGTGGGCAGGAATTTTGGGAACTGAACAATATGCAACTTTTTCCTTACCGTACCTGAAACAAATTTCAAGTGCAATAAACAATGTGCCTGTTACACTTTTCTCGAAAGGAGCAATCACTTCCATTCCGGCAATTGCAGCGTTAGATTGCAATACAGTTGGGCTTGACTGGAACATGGATATTCCTCAAATGAGAGCTTTAGTTGGTCCAAACAAAACATTACAAGGAAATTTGGATCCGTGCATTTTATACGGTAGTCATGAAACCGTTGTGTCGGAAACAATAAAAATGCTAAATTCGTTCGAAAATAATAAACGACATATAGCAAATTTGGGTCACGGCGTTTACCCTGACGTAGATCCTGAAAAAGTTAAAACGTTCATTAAAACTGTAAAATCCTATGAAATCAACAAGTAAAACATTGAAAACAATTGCAGCAGCTGTATTGCTTTCATTACCTGTGTTGTCTACGGCTCAAACTAATTTAATTGAAAACGGAGGTTTCGAAGCGAACACCGGAAAAATTAAAAAATTGGGTCAAATTGATCTTGTAACCGGATGGAAATCACCAACTGCCGCTCGTGCAGATGTTTTCTTGTCCGATTCAAAAATCCCTGATATTGGAGCTCCAACAAACATTTACGGATCTGAGTCTCCGAACGATGATAATTATGTCGGTATAATGGCGTATTCACACCAGGATAAATTGCCAAGAACTTACCTTACCGCAAAGTTGAAAACGCCTTTGAAAGAAGGTCAAAGTGTTTGTGTTACTTTTTATGTAAACCTTGCCGAAGCGTCTAAATACTCGTGTAATCAAATTGGAATGTTATTTAGTAAAAGTGAGTTTAATTCTGATCAAAAGATCTCACTAATTGACGATAAAGTAAGCGTTATTCATCCGAAGAATAAAGTATTCAATTCCTTCCTTGGATGGGAGAAAATTTGTGGAACATACACATCTGAAAAGGGTGGCGAGAAATTCATCACTATCGGAAATTTCTCTACAAATGCCAATACTAAAGTGGAAACAAACAAAAAAGCGAAAGATAATAAGTTCACTCCGGTTATTGGCGCTTACTACTTTGTTGATGATGTTTCAGTAATGCTTCTGGAAGAAAAACAAACTTGTGAATGCAACTACGAAGATGCTGAAAACAAACAGTTCTCTACCATGATCTACCAAAAATCTGCATTGTTAACAGATCGTATGACAGCTAAAGAGAAAATTCAACTTCAAAGTGTGAATTTTGCATTTGGAAATGATGAATTAACTCCTGCTGCGAAAACGTCTTTAGACTTGATCGTTACTGAGTTAAAAGCAAATCCAACAATGACAATAATTGCTCAGGCTCACTCTGATCAGGAAGAAGTAAGCTATGGAGAATCAAAAACAATGTATAGCGAAATGGATGCTAAGCGAGGATCTATGGTGAAGGACTATTTTAAGAGCAAAGGAATTGATCCGGGACGCGTTAAAGTAGAATTGAAAGGTGCTACTATGCCAAACTCAGCTGAGTTCAAAGAAGGTGATAGCGATGAATTGAAACAAGCGAAAAATCGCCGCGTTGTATTTGTAGTTCAATAACCGATAGAAATAATTTAAGAGCCCTGGTCAGTAAATGATCAGGGCTTTTTATTTATATAACATACACAATATGGATTACCCGCAATACAGAAGCATTACAGGATTTAACAGGCATTATAAAATAGTCAGTGCCAATGAATTCATTGAAGCCTATCAACGCAACAACGAATGGTTCTTTCAACAGGTTATTGCCGAACAATATCCCGAGAAACTGCGAATCCAGGATATGCTGAGGTGTGAGTTCACATACGAAAAAGCCGCACCAGAAGTGGCACGGCTCTTTCCAAACGATTAATTTTCAAATCAGTTAATCACTAAATGTTGTGTTGTTCCGTTTACATTGATCAAATACATTCCTGAGCTCAATCCCGAAAGTTGAATAAGATTTGATCCTTTCATTAATTTTCCTGAAATCAATTTTGAACCTGTCATTCCGTAAACAGTGAAATCCGCAGCACGATCACATTCAATTGTAACGTTACCGTTGCTTGGATTAGGAGCCAGAGAGAAGTTCACAAACTCATTTTTCTCAATTCCGGCTGAAGCAGGGTTACTATGCTGCCATTTGCGCATGAATAACCAGGTTTCGGTGATTTCATCAAAATCATTATTCGGAATGTAGAAATATTCATGATCGGCACCATTGATTCTCCAATGCTCCAAAGAGGCATTCGGTTCACAATTATCATACACAAATCGGTCTACGGTATATCCGTCAGCAGCCAGATTTGTCAATTGCGTTGAATCGGCAGTCATGTCACAAGTATGTTTCGTTTTCCAAAAAGCAATGGTTTGAGGAACCAAACTCAAAGAAGGTAGTGCACTTCCATCGTAAGGAACAGTACCATCGGCCGTACCGTGAAAATGAATTACCGGAGTAACATAGGCCGGAGCGCAAGAATTGATATCAGAAGTAGCCATTGTTCCCGACATACAGCCAATAGCAGCAACCCGGTCATTCATTGTACATGCCAGATGATAACTCATGATTGATCCCATTGAAAATCCGGTAATATACACACGCGACGGATCGGCATTGTAGTTCAAAATGGCTGTATCCATTAACTGGCTCATGAAACCGATATC
>CAMLIF010000039.1 GCA_946479985.1 uncultured Flavobacteriales bacterium | reverse complement strand
GCTCGAAAAATTGCAGGACAGCGTGCCTCCCCAGGCCGGTGCAATCTCACGCCAGGTAATCGAATCCGAATTGAAAAAGCCGCTGGAAGAATTGTTCGACAACTATGAAACGGAGGCATTTGCTTCGGCATCAATGGCGCAGGTGCATCGGGCAACCCTGAAAACCGGCGAAAAAGTTGCAGTAAAAGTGCAGCGCCCCGAAATTCGGGCAATCATCGTTGAAGACATCCGAATCATGTATATGCTGGCACGGATCTTCGAGCGCAGAATCCCTTCACTGAAAAGCTTCGACCCAAACGGACTCGTCAAAAATTTCGAGGAAAGCATTTTGAAAGAGCTCGACTTCATCCATGAATCAGTCAGTATACAGCGCTTTGCCCGAAATATCACCGACGATCCACATGACGATACTACGCATGTTCCGAAAGTTTACCGGGAATACACTACCGGGAAAGTGCTCACTATGGAGTTCATTTCCGGTATAAAAGTAACCGACAGCAAAATCCTTGAATCGAATGGATACAACCGGAAGGAAGTTGCGCAAAAGCTGGCATTGACATATATCAAACAAGTTTTCGAATACGGATTTTTTCATGCAGATCCGCATCCGGGAAACATTCTGGTCCTTCCCAACGGCCACATTTGCTTTCTCGATTTCGGTATGATGGGCAGCATCCTTCAGCGCGATATTGAAATTCTAGGTAACCTCTTTATGGCTGTAAAATCTAAAGATGTAAAGAAGATTATCAGGGCGTTGATGCGTATGTCTGATACCACAGCGATTCGTGACATGCGTTCTTTGGAATATGAGATCAACGAATTCGTTCACAATTACAGTTTTGCCGGCATTCACGAAAACGAAATGAGTACCGTGCTGCTGCAGCTGAAAGATGTGATTGTAAGATACGATCTGAAAGTGCCGCCGCATTTTTTCCTGCTTACACGGTCTATGGTAACCATCGAAGGATTGATCCGCAACCTGGACCCGGAGATAGATATGCTGGAAATTGCCCGGCCTTATCTCCGCAAAGCTATTGCCAGAAAGCTCAACCCGTTCAAACTGGGAATGAAAGTCCTGAACGGGCTTTACGAAATGGCCAATTACATGGAAGAATTCCCGAACGACCTGAAAAATGCCGTCCGAAAGATCAATACAGGCAAAATAAATGTCAACCTGAACCACCAGGGAGTAGACCCGCTTGTTCATACACTGAACCGCACTACCAAGCATATCACCAGCGCTTTGGTAATCGCAGCGCTGCTCGGTGGATCTGCACTGTTTATTATCAATAAAATAGAACCTTTCTGGTTTGGATATTCCAGGTATGGTGTCATTGGGATTATTTTTGCTACTATCCTCGCTTATGGAATGACAAGGAATATTTCCCAGGGCGATCACGACGACTGGAGCGGCTGGAAAGAAGATCAGTAAACATGAAAATGTCCCCTGAACTATTCCCGCAGCAGTGAAACACTTCTTTTAAG
Organism: uncultured Flavobacteriales bacterium; assembly: GCA_946479985.1. The sequence goes on along the minus strand of CAMLIF010000039.1, from coordinate 26,992 downwards.
AGCGAAACCTAAATCCTCATCACACGAGGATTTAGTATTTTTGCCCTATGACAACTTTCAACAGAGAAGCAGCAATAGAAGCCCTCAAAACCGGCAAAACAATCCTTTACCCAACAGATACTATCTGGGGAATTGGCTGCGACGCCACAAATGAAGAAGCTTGTCAGCGGATTTTAGAAGCAAAGAACCGTCCGGCAGATAAAAGCTTTGTGCTGCTGGCCGACAGTTTCCAGATGATAGAAAAATACATTCCCGAATTTCCGGAAGTTTGTTATGATCTGGCTGATCTTTCGGAAGACCCGCTCACGATCATTTACCCGAACGCACAAGGTTTGGCAAAATCTGTTTTAGCCGAAGACGGTTCCGTTGGAATTCGGTTAACGAAAGATCCGCTTTGTTTGGCTTTGATCCGTTCTATAAAACGACCAATCGTTTCAACTTCTGCAAACGTCAGCGGCGAGCCCTCTCCTACTTGCTTCGCTGATATTTCCGACTCAATCAAAAAAGGCGTAGACTTCATCGTTGAAGAACGCCTGACAGAGAAACGAACCACTCCTTCCAAGATCATTAAGATCGGGCTCGATAGTTCGGTGCAGGTAATCCGAAAATAACGGCTAAGAACAACACAATCGAAAAGATATACCGGCAAGAAACCAATATTTAGAACATGACATTAAACGAACTTCTCGCTGACAAAGCAACCAAACCGAAAGAAAAAATCGAAATGATCAGTAAATGGATCTTAGATGGTTCTTTGCCAACAGATGAATTAATGGCAATTGCCGGTTCACAAAAAGATCCCGCAAAAGGCTCTTGTATTGAAGCTATTGAATTTGCTACGAAGGAAAACCCGAAAATTGCCGATGAAAGTGTATTGAGATTTGTTACTGAAACACTTACCGCAAAAGCTCCCAGAATCAAATGGGAAAGCGCGAAAGTCATTGGAAACATTGCACATTTATTTCCGGAATTATTGGATCAAAGTATCAAAAACCTGATCGACAATACGAAGCACGAAGGAACAGTAGTACGCTGGAGTGCTGCATTTGCCCTGGGAGAAATTCTGAAATTGAAGACAAAGCACAATGCTGCTTTAATCCCAACGGTTGAGGCAGTCTGTGAGAAAGAAGAGAAAAACAGTATTAAGAAAATCTATTTGGCGGCTTTGAAGAAGATCAGCTAACTATCAATTGATCATTTCCGTCGCGGCTTGTTTAAAATCAAAGGTTCTTACAGGTTGAACCTAACTCATGCTTTGTTGTAATCCTTTTCACTTACCAAAAAGCCGGTTATGAAAACACTCAGCATAGTTCTCTCAATCTTTTTCCTTTCATCCATTTCATACTCACAGGTAAACGGAGATGTTATTTCAACTAAGTGCAAACGGCTTATATGGTAGTTGAGGCGCTTATAAAGAAGTTATAACCAATTTTAAAAGAACCAAGAATGATAATAGGAACAATTGTAAGAAATATTAAAACCTACTCTGGTATAAATTATGTCCCTCTGACTTTTGGACAAACATTTAATGGTCTTGTTGGAAATAATGGAATTGGTAAAAGTTCAATTTTAGAAGCTCTTGATTGCTTTTTCAATTTAAGACAGTGGAACTACAATATTGTTACAAAGAAAAGTGGTGTTGTAACAACAAGACCTCATATTGTACCTGTTTTCTTGTTCAAAATTGTAGACGTAACTTTTGAAAATACAGAGATTGCAAAAAAGTTGAGCGATTATGTTTGGGCATTAGAAGAATCTGATATTCTTTCTCAAAATAGAGACCAGTTTAAAACTTTTTCGGAACAATTAAATGTTTTAAAAAGGGACTTTAACTCAGAAAACAGTTTTTTGCTACCTATTGGCATTACTCACGACAATAACGTCAGTTTAAGCTTCTTCAATACAAAAAAACTTGGTGAACTTTTTATTGATGATTTTGATAAGACACAACAAGGTTTAAGTGATGAACAAATAAAATTGTTCGAGCCTTTACTTATAGAATTAAAGAGTCTTATTGAGTTTATATACATCCCTAAGGACATTGACCCAGATAACTTCACACAATTAGAGACAAAAGAAATTCAGTCTCTTATGGGGGAAACACTAACAGAAATTGTTGAAAAGTGTGTTCCTCAGTCAAAAATTCAAGAAATCAATCAAAATCTAAACTCATTTATAGATAGTTTGACTACAGTTTTAGAAGAATATTCATTTAGAACTGTTGGAGAACGACAAGTAAATCTAAGAAAGCATGATGTTTACAAACTAATTGTCGAAGCCTATTTCAAAATTCGCAAATTACATAAAAGTGAAAGTTCCCATTGGCTAGAAATGTCTATTTTAAGTTCAGGAGAAAAACAGAAAGCAATTATTGAATTGGCTTATCATTTCCTGAAAAGTTATCGCAAAAACACAAATAAAATCATTCTTGCAATAGACGAACCTGAATCATCTCTTCATATGTCAGCTTGCTATGACCAGTTTAACAAACTCTTTGAATTAAGTTTATTGTGTAAACAATTAATTTTCACAACACATTGGTATGGGTTTATACCAACTGTTGAAGAAGGAAGTGTTTGCGTAATTTCGAAAAACGAGAAGGGGCACCTTTTTGATCTTGTCAGTGTAAGTAGTTATAGGGAGGAAGTTAAACAAGCTGTAAAATCTTCAAAGGGGAAATTGCCATACGATATTAGATTAAAAAGTATCAATGATTTTACGCAATCAGTGGTAACTAGTATATTAACAAATGAACCATTTAATTGGCTTATTTGTGAAGGTTCATCAGAGAAAATCTATTTTGAGCAATATTTTTCCGACATTAAAAAAGATAAAAAACTCCGAATTATACCAGTTGGGGGTGCAACAGAAATAAAAAGAATTTACAATAATCTTCAAGTTGCTTATGAAGATTTCAAAAAAGAAATCCAAGGAAAAGTCATTTTAATTTCAGACACCGATGCAGAGCTAGTGCAATATCAAACTAGAGAGGATTTAAAAAATCTACTTTGCTTTAGAATTGTAAATGTTGAAAAGGATAAAAAAACCGTCTTGGTTAAGATTGATTCTAATCCAGTTTCCCCAAAAACTGAAATTGAAGATGCCTTAAATGGAAAACTTTTTTTTGAGACACTTCTCGAATTTAGAGAGTCGTGTCCTGAACTAGAGAACATAATAAAAGACATTCATGAACCTTCTGAAGATGCAAGTTATTTTGCTCTTGACCTATCGTTAAGTAAACAAAAAATATTGGAGAATTTCTTCAATGCTGAAAACAACAAATTTGATTTTGCAAATAGATATGCTTCAAAAATCACAAGTGAATATGCGGTTCCTGACTGGATTGACAACTTAAAAAAACTATATTAATAAAAGAAAAACGGCCTAACAGCGGATATATGACAGTAGTGTGTGAATTAGTAAACCGAAGATCTGTGCTTTTAAGAAACTTTGTGCTAAAAGAACAGGAAAGTTCTCCTAATTCGCTACTTCACAAACACGCAAAATGGTAAAACACACCTAGAACAAGTATGACGAAAGGAGAAATTGATAGATTAGGGAATAAAATTCGATACGAATATGAAACATTAGGTGAAGATACATTGCTTCAATTGCAATTGTATCGGATATCACACAAAGATACTTTAGCTCAAATATTTAATATTCTTTGTAATATCAATCGGAAAATGGGTCGACAAAACATCGTCACATATAGGATTAAGCGATTTGAATCAATTATAGGAAAACTTTATCGATTTCCTGAAATGAAGTTTAGCAGAATGTGGGATATTGGAGGATGTCGTTGCATTGTAAATACTAATGAAGAGGTTTACAAATTAAAAGGTTTAATTGAAAAGAACGATTTTTTAGAAATTAGAAAAGAAAAAGATTATATAAAGAATCCACAACCTGAAGGTTATCAATCTTTGCATTTATTTTTAGCGTTGAAAGGTGATTCTACGGTTATTGAACTTCAGATTCGAAACAAAGAAGATCATAATTGGGCCACATTAGTTGAAATTACCGATTTATTATTCGACGCGAAACTAAAAGAGTATGGTAAAAACAAAGAACTGTTACGCTTTCACTATTTGCTTTCAAAAAGGTTCGAGCTGTCTGTTGAAGAAAAAAAAGAAATTGCTGCCATTATTCGCCGATATAAATATTTAGAACGATTAAGCGACGTTTTTACACGTAACTATATTGATATTAGGAAGCAATGGATAAATATTGAAAGCAAGCACAACCATAATTATTTTTTGATCGAAACAAAAAAAGATGAAATACCAAGAATAACTTCATATAAGAGTTTCGATGAAGCAGAAGAAAATTATTTTCAGATTTATAGAAGCTCGCAAAATGCTAACATTGTTTTGACACATTTGCCAAAACCTAATTATGAACAAATTAGTATAGCATATTCAAATTACATTTTAACATTCCACTCATTTATAGAAGATTGTTACGACATTTTTGAGAATTTAATTGAAAAGACATTGCTATCTAAAAAGTACTTTGAATATATACGCTATTTTTCGATGTACAATAACCTTGTGTACAATCATATCAAGAATCTAGTCTCTGAAATGAGGGAAATAACAAAAATATCCCGAAAAGCATCAAAAGCCAAAACCTTTAAATTAAAACAGAAAGAGAAAGATTGGGTGGCAGACATTAATCGTCAAATCAAAAGAAGACAAGATAAGCAAAAAAGAATGCAGGTTTCGTTAAGACAAAATATACCAACTTCAAATTGGGGAAGTTTCGCATTTAAGTTTCTAACCAAACAAATTTTAGTTAAATACAACAAAAAACTTCGTAAAGTATTAGCGAAAGGTTCATGGAATTAAAGATTTATAGAAACGTTAGGAACCGTCAATCTGATTTCCCAAACGACAATTCCTTGAATCCGAAACGAAGAAAAAAACGTAACACGTCATTTCCCAAATACTAATTACCTTTGCTCCCATGCAAAATTTCGCTTCCCATATCAAGCACCCGGTTTTTAAAGTCATTTCTGAAATTATTACGGAAAACAACCTCGAAGCATACGTCGTGGGTGGTTTTGTGCGCGATATTATCCTGCAGCGACCGTCAAAAGACATCGATATTGTGGTAGTTGGAAGCGGAATTGAGCTGGCTGAGGCCGCCGGAGCAAAACTGCGCGTGAAGAAAGTTTCTACATTCAAGAACTTCGGGACAGCGCATTTTCGCTACAAAGACATCGATGTGGAATTTGTGGGCGCGCGCAAAGAATCGTATCAGCGCGATTCACGCAAACCGATTGTAGAAGACGGATCTTTGAACGACGATCAGTTGCGCCGCGATTTTACAATCAACGCACTGGCTATCGACCTGCGAAAAGAGAATTTCGGGAATTTGGTTGATCCGTTCAACGGAACCGGTGATCTCGACAAAGGAATCCTGCGTACTCCACTCGATCCGGATACTACGTATTCCGACGATCCGCTGCGCATGCTGCGTGCAATACGTTTTGCAAGTCAGCTCGGATTTACAATAGAAACCGAAAGTTTCAAAGCCATTCTCCGCAATGCCGACCGTTTGGCAATTGTTTCTGCCGAGCGTATCGCCGATGAACTGAACAAGATCATTCTGAGCGAAAAGCCTTCGCGCGGATTTGAATTGCTCTTCAACACACAACTGCTGCACCACTTCTTCCCGGAAATGGTAAGCCTGCATGGCGTTGAGACGATAGACGGGAAATCACACAAAGACAATTTCTATCATACACTCGAAGTTCTCGACAATGTTGCAGAACATTCCGACGATCTGTGGCTTCGCTGGGCAGCAATTCTACACGATATTGCCAAACCGCCCACAAAACGCTTCGATACAAAAGTAGGCTGGACATTCCACGGTCACGAAGAAATGGGAGCCCGCATGGTTCCCAAACTATTCGCCCGTTTGCGCCTGCCACTCGACATGAAGATGAAATACGTTCAGAAACTGGTTCGGCTGCATTTACGTCCGATCAGTTTGGTAAAAAGCCATGTTACCGATTCGGCAGTACGACGTTTGCTCTTTGAAGCCGGTGACGACATTGATGATCTGATGACACTTTGCAACGCGGATATCACTTCCAAAAACGAGTTCAAAGTCAAGAAATACAAGCAAAACTTCGAAATGGTTTACCAGAAATTAAAAGATCTGGAAGAGAAAGACCACATTCGGAACTTCCAGCCTCCCGTAACTGGCGATGAAATCATGAAAGCCTTTAACCTGGGCCCTTGCGCAGAGATCGGAACCATCAAAGTACGCATCAAAGAAGCAATCCTGGAAGGAGAAATCCCGAACGAACACGACGCGGCTTTTGAACTGATGTTGAAATTGGGTGAGGAATTGGGGTTGAAAAAGAATTGAAAATTCTACAATTAACAATTGAAAAGGCTGGACTTTAGCAATGATACACTCTATAGTAATTAATTCTTAGCAAAAGATTTATAAAGTTTCGTTTTACTTGAAATAAATTCAACTGTATAATAACCCTTAGTCAGATTTGAAACATCAACAGAGACATCTCCGAGCAATGTTGGTACAGAATATTTGATTTGTTCAACTACTTTGCCCATGCCATCATACAGGTTGATCTGATCAATTAGAAAGTCAGCACCTTCGATTTCAAAATATTGCGAGGTTGGATTAGGGTATATAATCAGTTGTTCATCAACAATCGCTGTAACATCTACAACTTCTCCTTGTTCATTCGTTTTAACCAAATGCATTTCAAAACCCGCCGAACCACCAACCATCATATACCCAAGCATTGCAAAACCACTATCATCTGTTTGAACCATGCAAAAACCACTTGAAGTTGTACCTCCAAAAGTCCTGTACCATTGTTCAATACCATTCGAATTGGTTTTTACCAAATAAAAATCGCCGTTACTGTTACCAAAACTTTCGGTAGTACCAAATACAGCATATCCTCCGTCCGTTGTTTGTTTCACAGACTGCCCGATATCCATATCTGGTCCCCCAAAGATTTTTTGCCATATTAAATTGCCCTCACCGTTTACTTTTGTTAGCGACATGTTATAATCTGATGAAAAGGTACTGGTGGACAGACCTGTAAGAATAATTCCACCATCGTCCGTAAGATCCATAGAGCGGAAAACATTGTAACCACTGCTTCCAAATGATTTAGACCAAATGCGATCTCCGTTAGCATTAATTTTAATTAGAATGGCTCGATCACTAACATAGTTGCCTGAACCTCCACAAATAACGTATCCATCACTCACCGTTTTAATAGAAACACCACTCGTGTCGCCCAGGGTAATTGTCTTACTCCATATAGAATCACCATATAGATTGGTTTTTGTTAAATAGGTATTAACTCCTCCATTTTGATATTTTTTACTCAAAAAAACATAACCACCATCGACGGCTTCCGTTATACCCCCAAAAGAATAATATCCGCTTGAATAATAGGTTTTGTTCCAAAGAACATTTCCTATGGAATCCAAACAAATCAGGTTCATTCCGTTCAGTTGATTTATACCTGATTTCAGTATAAAACCACCGCTCGAAGTTAAAAAAATGTCCCACCCTTGAAATCCGTGAATAGAGTCTCCGAAAGACTTAGACCAAAGTTTTGTGCCAAACTTATCAGTCCTGACAATTATTGAATTGCTGTAAATACCTCCATAAACCGGTTCAGCCCCAAAAAGCGCGAACCCACTATCGTTTGTCTGTACAAGAGAATAACCATAATCGGATCCTTCAATACCATACGATTTTTTAAAAGTAATCTGCGCTATTGAATGAGATGAGAGTAGGCACAAAAACAGCGTCACAAGAATTCTTAAAGGCATATGATAGGATATAATTCAATCGTCAAGGTAATCAGTAATTCCGTAAAATAAAAATACCCCATTCTCTCTTAATTCTTCACTCAACATTATGCATTAAAACCTTATCTTTGCAAAAAACTATTTTTCGAATGTCAGCATTCAGATTCCGCGTACTCTTAGATTCAGAAAAAGACCAGGAAATTTTCCGTGATATTATCATCGACGAAAACGAAAATTTCGAAACTTTTTACCGTGCCATTTTGGCTTCGTTCAACTTCGAAGGCAAGGAAATGGGCTCATTTTATATGTCGAACGACGAGTGGGACAAAGGGTATGAAATTGGCCTGATGGACATGAGCTTTTCCGATGAGGAAGAAGAACTTCCGGGTGTGATGAGTCAATCTACCCTGAAAGATTTCATGGAAGCTCCCGACCAGAAGATCATTTTGGTTTACGACTTCCTGCGCATGTGGATTTTCCTGATCGAATTGCAGGGAACTTCAGACAAAAACGTGAGCGGAAAACCGGAAATTGCAATGACAGTTGGAATTGCGCCACCTGAAGATTCAAGATTGATCCAGGAAGATTTGTTCGGATCAGAAGATTATGACGAAGAAGGAGATTCCTACGATGAAGAAGGTTATGAAGACGGCTACGACGAGGAAGACTTAGGCGGCTACGAAGAATACGAGTACTAATTGAAAATTCCAAAAGTGAAAATTGAAAAGGTTGATAACCTGAACCATATTTTGGATTATTTATTTACAGATTAAAATGGTGACTGAGTCCGCCGCGGCGGAAAGTCACATTTTCCATTCTCAATTAAAATGAGTGTACAAACATTTAACGGCGACCCGATTGGTTTAGCCATTCAGGAATACGCAGTGAAACGCAAACCGGAAGACATCATTGTTTCTTCTGACCTTTGCGAAGACGATATAATTCCAATAGAAGTGCTTTTTCGTAAATACGACGAAATGCCGGAACTGGAAAAAATTGCCCTCGACCGTGTAAAAGGAAAAACCCTTGACGTTGGTGCCGGATCAGGTGCTCACGCGCTTCATTTATCGGACCTTGGAATTGATGTAAAATGCATCGACATTTCTGCCGGTGCCGTTGATATCATGAAGAAAAGCGGGTTGAATGCCGAGAAGATCAACTTCTTCAGTTTAAAAGATCAAAAATTCGATACAATTCTTATGCTGATGAATGGTATAGGAATTGCAGGCAAGCTCTCGAATCTGGAAACAACACTTGCCCACGCTAAGTCGTTATTGAACGCAGGCGGACGCATTTTGTGCGATTCTTCAGATATCAAATACTTGTACGAAGACGAAGATGGCAGCATGTTGATTGATCTGAACAGTGAATATTACGGGAACTTCCGTTTCCAGATGAAATATAAAAAGGAAAAAGGCCCTTGGTTCGACTGGCTTTATGTAGATTTCGATTCGTTATTTACCGCAGCCAGGAACGTTGGTTTGAAAGCCGTTCGCCTGGAAGAAATCGACGATCATTACATCGCAGAAATCACTTTATAATATATGAAGTTCCTGAGCTATTTCATTTCCGGTTTCTTTGCGCTTGTTGCATTCTTTTCTTCAGCGCAGAACAACTCCTTATTGTATAAGATCGAATCGCCGAACAGCAAGCCCTCCTATTTATTCGGGACCATGCACGTTATTCCCGATTCGGCTTACTATTTTCCAACAAAAGCACAAAAGATCCTGAAACATACAGATCAGCTGGTTTTGGAAATCGGCGATATGGACATGATGAAAGCTCAGAAATTACTGCTTCTCGAAAGCGGTTCTTGTTTCGATATATTCACTCCGTCCCAAAAAGACAGCGTAATTGCCTGGGGAGCCAAAACAATGGGTGCTTCGCCTGAATTATTCGAAACCACATTCGGTCCGTTGAAACCCTTTGCGCTTCTTCAGCTGAATACCAAAGAAATGATGAGCGGAGATGTGAAATACATTGAAATGGAATTGCAGAAAACGATTCCTGATGTTCCCGTTGCCGGTTTTGAAACAATCGAAGACCAGTTAGCTATCTTCGACGATATGCCGAAAGAAGTACTTGCCGAAATGGTGATGCAAATGGTGAAAGACGATGGCAGCTCTGCAGATAACGAAATGAAAGAACTCATTACCGCTTATCAAAAACAGGATATCGATAAACTCGCCGAGCTGATCAATTCGGAAGAAGCTTCCGGCACATTGGATACAGATGCCCTGTTGTATGACAGAAATGCCCGCTGGATTCCTAAAATTCAGGAATTCACCAAAACAAAAAGCTGTTTTATAGCTGTTGGTGCCGGACATCTCGGGGGCGAAAAAGGAGTGATAGAACTATTAAAAAAAGAAGGTTACACCATAACCCCAATCGAATACTGATGCGCAATTTCCTATTCTTATTTGTTGTTCTTGCAGCAACAGCATGTTCTTATGATCCGAATGCCGATCAGCTTGCAATTGATAAAAGAATTAAATCGACTATTAAAAAGAACGGTTGGAAGATGAAGAAAACCTCTTCCGGTTTGTTTATTGAAATAGCCGAAAAAGGAAACGGCACTGAAACAGCAACTTTTACCAGCCAGGTAACATTGAATTACAAGGGAAGTTTGCTCAACGGCCAAATTGTAGATCAAACACCTCCGGGCAAACCGTTTGTCTCAATTGTAAAAGGACTCATTGCCGGATTCCAGGAAGCCCTGCTCGGACAAACAGCAGGAACCAAAATTCATCTGATCATTCCGCCGAACCTGGCTTATGGAGACGAAGACCTGGACAAAATTCCACCGAATTCAACTTTGGTTTTTGAATTGGAGCTGGTAGAAGTTCATTAAAACTGAAAATGCTACAAAGAACATTATTTCCCGCAGACGAGCACAGACGAGCACGGAAGATAATGATTGCATATTTGAACGCAGAAGAGGTCTTCCATCTTCGACGGATTTAGAAAAAATAAAATCTATCCCAGGCAGATTACCTCTGCGAATCTTTCACTATTCCACACATCTGCGTTCTTCTACGCTCGTCTGTGCCTTCGCTGAAGCTTTAGCACAAGCGTAGCGGGATAATTAACTGCCATATCCGTACGATGAATCCGGCCGCAGAAACCCATCATTTCCAGGCAGATAAATCATCTTTTCAGAAGTTCAATTTTATTTCGCTGAAAGCGTTGTTAAAACAAAATGAAACTGCTACTTTTGGGACGATTAAAAAAACGAAATAAACAAACTCTCATGAGCGTTCTGGTTAATAAAAACTCTAAAGTAATTGTACAAGGTTTCACTGGTAGTGAAGGAACTTTTCACGCTGGTCAAATGATCGACTACGGAACAAATGTTGTTGGTGGTGTTACTCCGGGAAAAGGAGGAAGTACGCATTTAGATCGCCCTGTATTCAATACAGTTGCCGATGCAGTTACTAAAACCGGTGCTGATGTTTCTATCATTTTTGTTCCGCCGGCATTTGCTGCAGATGCAATTATGGAAGCAGCTGCTGCAGGAATCAAAGTAATCGTTTGTATTACTGAAGGTATTCCGGTAAACGACATGGTGAAAGCAAAAGAATATTTGAAAGGTTCAGGATCTCGTTTGATCGGACCGAACTGCCCGGGAGTTATCACGGCAGGTGAAGCGAAAGTGGGAATTATGCCGGGATTCGTTTTCAAAAAAGGAAAAATCGGAATTGTTTCCAAATCAGGAACATTAACATACGAAGCAGCTGACCAGGTTGCAAAAGCAGGATTAGGAATTACAACAGCTATCGGAATTGGTGGTGACCCAATCATCGGGACAACAACTAAAGAAGCGGTAGAATTGTTAATGAATGATCCTGAAACGGAAGGAATCGTTATGATCGGTGAGATCGGTGGTAGCTTGGAAGCAATTGCTGCTCGCTGGATCAAAGAAAACGGAACAAAACCAGTAGTTGGTTTTATTGCAGGTGAAACAGCACCAAAAGGAAGAACAATGGGTCACGCAGGCGCAATTGTTGGTGGTGATGATGACACGGCAGAAGCGAAAAAGAGAATCATGCGTGAATGTGGAATTCACGTAGTTGACTCTCCGGCGCACATCGGGGCTAAAATGGCCGAAGTTTTAGGAGTTACAGCATAATCAGCTTTTCCAAATAGTACGGAAATCCCGGTTTGCTTGCAGACCGGGATTTTTGGTTTCATCTCGGCTGCGCTCGATGACCCGAAAAAAATCTGCCTCAATAACAAACTAATCTGTAGAACACATAACAAAATTGCTTAGCGAAGAAAAAGGGTCATCGAGCGCAGCCGAGATGCCTCTTTTTACTAACTTCACTTTATATTCCTAATAATCCATGGCTCAACATAAAATAAAACAATCAGAAGCGCAGGATCCGGGTTTGGGCACTACCTACCAAAGGAATATCAAGCGCATCCTGAACGAAGACGGTTCCTACAACATCAAACGTGTCGGAAGTATCCGCATGCTCAAAGACTTCTACAAATACCTCGTAGATATCAGCGCATGGAAATTCGGGATCTTCCTTGTTGTCAGCTTCTTACTGGCAAACGTCATTTTCGCATCTATCTATTGCCTCGTAGGAATTGAACATCTGCAGGGAATAGATCCGAATCAAAACGAATTTGTTGCAACATTCTATTTCAGCGCACAAACATTTACTACCGTTGGTTACGGAGCAATTGCGCCGAAGGGAAACCTCACGTCGTTTATTGCTGCAATGGAAGCTTTTGTCGGCTTAATCGCTTTTGCTATTGCAACAGGTCTTATTTACGGTCGTTTTTCACGGCCATCAACCAAAATTGCATTCTCGCACAATGTCATCATCACCCCGCACAACGACAAAACGGCTGTGATGTTCAAAATAGTAAATCACCGCAACAGCGTTTTACTGAATACGAAAGTAGACGTGCTTCTTTCTATGGTGGAGGAAAACAGTGAAAAAGGTGGTTTTCACCGGAAATACTACAATGTTCCGCTGCAGGTTAGCTTTGTGAAATACTTTCCTTTAACCTGGACCCTGGTACATTTGATCGATGAAGAATCGCCGTTCTACGAATTAAGCATTTCAGATATCCGCGGCCGACTGGCAGAATTACTGGTGCTCATTGAGGCTTTTGATGAAACGTATGCGCAGACAGTTATTAAAAAACATTCTTATGCCGAGCATCAATGGGCTGGCGGAGTGAAATTCAAACGCAATTTCGCAGCCGATGAAACCGGGACGATTATTCTCAATATTGATCAGCTGAGTGATTTGGAACCACTCAATTGAAACTTGCTCTGCCATCCCCCTCAATCCCCCTTCAAAGGGGAAAGCGGATTAGAGTTTCCTCCCTTGAGAAGAGAAAGCAACGCTTTCGAGAAAGCTGCTTTGCAGCTAATAAGGTGGGTGGCTTTCTATTTTCAAGTGAACAATTGGTTAATAAGCGTGTCGAAGTTTCAATTCTCTTTACGTATTTTTGATGTATGACGATTTCCAGTCCCGTTTCTTATCCGATCATGGAACATTTTTACACCCTTCAGGGCGAAGGAATGTATAGCGGAGCTGCTGCTTACTTCATTCGTTTGGGAGGCTGCGACGTTGGCTGTGTTTGGTGCGACGTAAAAGAATCGTGGGATGCCGATGCTCATCCGCATTTCACTATAGAACAATTGATCGACTTCGTAAAAGTTTATCCGAATGAACTGGTAGTCATTACAGGCGGGGAACCTGCCATGTATGACTTAACTCCGCTGGTGGAGGCGCTTCAGCAAATCGGGAAGAAAGTAGCCATTGAAACATCGGGCGCGCATCCTTTACGCGGAAATGTTGATTGGTACACCTTTTCACCGAAGAAATTCAAAGCCCCGGTTGAGGAAGCTTATGCCAAAGCAAACGAGCTGAAAGTGGTGATCTTCAATAAAAGTGACTTCCAGTGGGCGCAGGATCATGCAAAAAAAGTAACCAAAGACTGTAAACTGTATTTACAACCTGAATGGTCAAAACAGGAACGGTTATTGCCAAACATCATAGACTTTGTGAAAGAGAACCCGCAATGGCGTATTTCACTGCAAACTCATAAATACCTTAACATCCCTTAGTATGAAAGGATTCATTACCATTTTAGCAGTTATAGTAACTGTTCTTTCAAGTTGTTCTAATGCACAGATTGTATACTCTTCAAAAGATAAAAAAGCGATTGAACTGGTTGAAAAAGCCCAGAAAATTGGTAAAAGCAACTTTACAGAAGCAATTGATTATTGTGAAAAAGCCTTAGAGCGCGACCCTAAATTCTGGGAAGCTCACCTTCTCGCCGGCGAATTTTCAGAATACAAGCGTGAAAACGCAAAAGCTATAGAACATTACCGCCAGGCAATAGCCATTAATCCGCAGCATTCAAGAACAGGTTCTACTTATTACTATTTAGGACTGTTGGAATACAAGGAAAACGATTTCACTAATGCGATCAAAACACTGACTACTTACACTCAGATAAAAAGTGCAAATCCGCAATATGTGAAAGATGCCAACCAGATCATTGAAATGGCAAATTTAGCTTTGGAGGAACAAAAGAATCCAAGCAATTTCAATCCGATCAATTTGGGTGCAGGTGTGAATACTGCCGATCCTGAATACTTTCCTACTATAACTGTTGATGGAAAAACAATTCTGTTCACACGCCTTATACACGATGATCGTGTTCCTGCACCGGAAGAAAAATACAAAAAGCAGGAAGATTTCTTTGTTTCTAATCTAAACGAATACAATATCTGGGAAAAAGCTTTCCCAATGCCAACAAACATCAATACGCTGAGAAACGAAGGAGCTCCAACCATTTCTGCCGATGGAAGAAGCCTGATCTTTGTTGCCTGTTCCATGGGCGATTTTATTGATTACGGCGATGGAAGAACCGGAAAAGGAAGCTGTGATTTGTTTATAACGAAACGCTTAGGACAGCAATGGACAAACCCGGTAAATCTTCCGGGACTGATCAATACCGGAAGCTGGGAATCGCAGCCATCACTATCATCCGATGGGAAAACCATGTACTTTGTGCGTCGTGTAAGCTCCAGAGGAATGGAATCTGATGCAGATATTTTTGTTTCCAACCTGCTTGACAATGGAACCTGGGGCGCTCCTATCCGTCTTCCAAACACAATAAATACACCCCTAATGGAAGAATCGGTACTGATTCACCCGGACGGTAAAACATTGTATTTTGCTTCCCGTGGTCATAAAGGATTCGGAGGATTAGACATCTTCGTTTCACGCATGGACGCATCCGGAAACTGGAGCGAAGCTGAAAATTTAGGTTACCCGATCAATTCGCAAACCGACGATAATTCATTAATGGTAAGTGCCGACGGTGAAATTGCTTTCTTCGCATCAGACAGAGCAGGTGGTTATGGTGATCTGGATTTGTACTACTTCATGATGCCGGAGAAATTCAAACCGGTTAAAACATTATACTTCGACGGTTTGGTATACGATCAGACAAGTCCGAATAAGAAACCGGTTCCGGGGAAATTCTCTTTGATCGATATCAAAACAGGAAAAGAGATCATTCGTTCCGAAGCCGATCCGGTTACAGGAGCATTTACCGTTTCACTTCCACTCGACTGCGAATACGTTCTGAACGTTTCTTATCCGGGATACAACTTCTTCTCTCAGAATTTCAACATGACACTTCCGGAAAACCAGGAAGTATTCCACATGGACGTTCCATTGGTTCCGCTGAGTGCGCCGGGAATTCCTGTTGCATTGAAAAACGTATTCTTCGATTTGAATTTGGCCACACTTCGACCGGAATCAACCATTGAGTTGACAAAATTGCGCGATTTCCTGAAAACGAATCCGGATATCAAAATAGAAATTGCCGGTCATACCGATACACAGGGTGATGCCGTGGTAAACATGAAACTATCCGAAGCCCGTGCAAAATCGGTACTGGACTTCCTAGTTACAAACGGAATTGCAGCTTCTCGTTTAACTTCCAAAGGATTCGGTGAAACAAAACCGATCTTCTCAGATGAGGAAATTGCGAAACAGACAACAGAAGCCGCGAAACAGAAAATGCACCAGGAAAATCGTAGAACAGAATATACTGTCGTGAAATAATGCATATACTCAAACTTGTAAGACCGATCAATCTTTTCGTCATTGCCTTGACAATGTACGGAATGCGGGTTTATTTTATACCGCGGATCAAGATGGATTCCGTCCAGGGAAACTCTGAGCCATTCGATTTTTTCTTACTTGTTTTTTCTACCGTTCTCATTGCAGCCGCAGGAAATATCATTAACGATTATTTCGATGTGAAGGCCGATAAGGTTAACAAACCGGACAAAGTAATCATTGGAAAGTTTGTGAAGCCGCGCTGGGCAATTGTGCTGCACTGGACAATGAATTTCACCGCCTTCGCAATTGCCTGTTACCTAAGCTGGCGTTACGACACATTCTGGTATGTTTTCATTCATTTGCTGAGCATCAATGCGCTTTGGTTCTACTCTACCTATTTCAAGCGGAAGTTTTTCATAGGAAACCTGATTATTGCCGGGTTAACTGCTCTTGTACCTATTCTGTGCGGAATCCACTTTTTGGAATTCATACAAAGTCAGCGTGATAATCTGCCGAGCAGCTGGACATTAGAAACTCCCCTGCATACCGGCTGGGCTTTCGGTTCTTACTTCAATACCTTTGTTGTACTCGTTTTTGCGTTCTATGCCGGAATATTGAACCTGATCCGGGAAATCATCAAAGACATTCAGGATGTTCCGGGAGATTTAATCTTAAGAGCAAAAACACTTCCGATAGTTTTGGGGAAGAGAAAAACAAAACGCATCGCGATCATATTGCTTGTATTACTTCTGCTTACCTCCACTCCATTTCTTCTCGACGGTTATTTTCTCTACCGGGATTCATTCTTAAAAGCTTTCGCACCCATTTTCCTGATTCCGGTTGGAGTTTTATTCGTGATTATCCTGTTGAGTTTAAAAGACGAGAATAAACGCTTAAAACAAGCCGATCTCTTACTGAAAATTTTAATGATCATTGGTTGTTCCATGCCTTATTACTGGTATTTCTTATGACAAAAAAGCTGATTTTAGGTTCCGGATCTCCCCGAAGAAAAGAATTGCTTGCCGGCCTTGGTTTCGATTTCGAAGTGAGAACCAAAGACACAGATGAACATTACCCCGAAACATTAGCCTTAGCTGATGTTCCGGAATACCTGGCAGAGTTGAAAGCTAAAGCACTTTTCGCTGATCTGAGCGAAGAAGAAATAGTTCTCTGCGCTGATACGGTCGTGATTCTGAAAGGCCGGATCTTAGGAAAACCAACATCCAGGGAAGAAGCCATTGAAATGCTCACTGAACTCTCCGGAGAAACACACGAAGTCATTACCGGCGTGTTTATAGGGAACAGCTCATCCGGAACACGCTTCTCAGACAGAACAGAGGTTACGTTCTCAAAATTGACCCAAAGTGAGATTGCCAATTACATTGATAATTACAAGCCATACGACAAAGCCGGCTCTTATGGCGTACAGGAATGGATCGGTTATGTAGCTGTGGAGAAAATGAACGGAAGTTACACCACCGTTATGGGGCTGCCAACGCATTTGGTTTACCGGGAATTGAAAGAACTTGCAGCGGAGGATTTGTAATCCTGCGCCAACCCCAACTTGTACTCATCGTTATGCCCTTAGGTGGTCATCGTCATACCCTTATGTACTCGTCATCACACCCTTAAGTGCGCGTCGTCATACCATTAGGTGCTCATCGACGCACCTTTATGTACTCGCATCCATACCTGCATATGCTCACAGGCACACCCATACATAAGAGGAGGTAGACCTATACTTATTCAGATGCACACCTATACATAAGAGAAGATAGACCTATACATATCCACATGTACACCTATACATAAGAGAAGATGGACCTATACATATTCATGTGCAGACCTAGACATAAGAAGAGGTAGACCTATACATACTCGCAGGCAGACCTATACTTATGAGGAGAGTGCCTCTGTTACAGGCGCGCCTTTTTTTCGTCAGGCTGATGTATCGAAGTCGACGACAAAAAAACGCCGTTCCTCCGAAGAAGAACGACGTTCATTTATAACGAACAATTATATGCTATTGTTTGACGAAAGGAGTTGTTCTGCTTCCCTTTTCGCCGAGTAGTCGTACGATGTACATTCCGGAATGCAGATCGTTAATATTAAAGTCAATCCCCATCGCATAATTCGTTGATGTGGTGATTTTGCTCTGGATTACTCTTCCGTTCAAATCAAGGATCTCAACAGTAAGTTCTTCACCGAGATTACCAACATATTCTACCCGGATTTTATCGGAAGACGGATTCGGGAAAACCATAAACTCATCTGCCATTTCGTTTTTCTCGGTGCTCAGTGTTAATCCAACAGTAAAGTCGTAACGGTGGTAGGACCCAAAGTCTCCCGGGAAAGTCTCAACTATTGAACCGCCTACTTCGCGTATTCTGAAGAAACCGGCAGTTTCACCTTCAACCTGCGCCGAATACCAGAAGCTCAATCCATCATCATCAGAATCGTCAATGATAACCGAATAACAACCCGGAGCAAGATCAAACGTGTCTTTGTATTCCGTAGTATTTGTCAATGTAGTTCTTTCGAAAATCGTATTTCCTGCACCGTCAATCAAACGCCATTTGTTTTCAATTGCCTTATTGTTTGTTTTATACCAGGCATAGAAATGATGATCAACTGTTTCAGGAGCGGTATACCTGGTTTTAAACTCGTTATTCTGTGCGTACTCGTCAACTCCGGCTGCACCTTCAATTTCAAGAATGCGTGCAGTGAAACCATCTGCAACAGCAGCTCCGAACCAGAACATTTGATCCGTAATAGGCAATTCCACTACTTCTTTCTCCATGAAACCTAAGTTACATGGCCAGGTAAATACTTCATAATAATCTGTTGTCACCCAATAAGCGAGTTTTACAGAATGAAGAGTTTGTAAACCTGTATTTTGAATGATCACACGCGGATTAGAACAGGTAGGATTGTATTTGCTGTAATACTCGTAGTTGTTCGGGTTCAACACATCAACCAAAGCTGCGTCGTGCGTGAAATTCGGTGCGGAGTATGAAACCAGATCAATTGCAGTAACATAATTTCCGCCTGCCTGCCCGGCATCATTAGCAGGAACATCGTCAATGTCATAATCAATTAAAATAGTATCTCCCGGTGTTACGAACGGAGTTAATTCCTGGTCGAATTCTTTCACCATATCTCCCGGACACCAGCCTTCTCTTGCATACGGCCATGTTCCGCCTTGTTTGATGTTCGGGTTTTCACCACACTCGTTTGTCTGCCAGATACTCCAGTTGAAGCGTTCAACTCCGTCTAACAGGATTTTATGATGCTTGTCCTGCCACTCACAACATGCACCGTTTCCAACCTGTCCATGTCCTGACAAACGTGTTTTAAGCTTGTACATGGAAGAAGTGTCGGAAAGAATAACCGGCGTTGCCTGAAGAACCACGTCGTTTGCCATTTCAGCATAATTGTAGCTTGTCCAGTTCTTCCAGACAGGTTCAATGTTATGTACGTCACGCGGCGGAATTCCTTCAATGAACGCAAATTTCAAATCGATTAATTCCTGCGTATTGTGTGCGGCAAGATCAACCATTCCGCTCAAATATTTCTGGTAGTCGGTAACATCGTAGATCCATGCAAAACCCTGAGGTCCCAAATCAAATCCAATTCCGTAAGGAGTAATGTAACGGCCAATTTCTACATCATTCACCACTTCAAAAGGTGCCTGGTAATAAGTAATTGTATCCAGTGTAAGCGTAGCATCAACAACACTTGAACCAGAACCAATCACCGAACCGGCAACGTTCAGCGTATCAAACGTTCCCTGAGTGTATGCTGCATAATTATTTGAAATATGGAAACTATTCGTTCCAACTTCGTATTCATAAACAACGCTTGTTTCAGGGAATTGCGCCACTAATACAGAATCATTTGTCGCTGCATTCATAGTTCCCTGGATCAGGCTGATCTCCGGAATTGCATCCAAAGAAACTATTCCTGTTACAACAGACTGCATATTCTGAACCATATTCAGATCAGAACACATTCCTAAACGGTTGTTCCCCGAACGATCCATCATTGCAAGCTGTCCGTCGAAATCATAATACGTTTCCAAAGAAGCGTAATCCGGATGAGTTGCATCAATCTTTTTATCTTTCCACGAAGCAATTGTTGCAGCATCCAATGCGCTTGACCAAACTGAAAACTCGTCAATTGATCCACGCCACTGATATCCCTGGTCAATATTCGATCCTAAGATGAATTTCGTGATCTTTCCAACCGGCAGATTCAGATTCGTACCTGAATGCCATTGAACTCCGTCTTTGTAAATGAACATTTCTCCTGTTGATGATTTCTTCACGAACGCCCAGTGATGCCATACGTTATCCATTTCAGTTACTGTCGCTGCTTTCGAAATACGATCGTAAGATCCGCTTCCATTCGATCCGGCATCCCAGTATACGGTATTATCCGACCAAGGCATGTGAATATTCAGAATTCTGCGATTCAGTGAATCAACAGCCTCCAGGATTGAAGTAGACTGACCGGTGTTTCCGTTTCCTTTCGACCAGAACTCAATGGTTAGATCGGCACCCATATCCACATTATTCAAATTCACTTCAGCGTAATTGGCTGCAGTGGTTACAAATGTTCCGTTCACATTGTCGTAAACCAAACTATTCGCTGTTGCAGGTGCATCAATCATATTCAAATCAACAGAAGCTGTCATTTCACGCGCATCTGAATAACTCAGTTCAATAACCAGGTTAGACGTTCCGTCGTAAATGAAAGGTGCGGAAAAATTCAATGTGTTTAAACCTGCAGTAATTCCTGAAAGCGTATTGTCGTAAACCGTTGTGAAACCGGTAGTTTCCATTGACGCTAAAGAAGTCAATAGCGAAGACTTAATACGTATTTTCACGCCTTGTAAAGAAGCAAGCATACTTGACAAGTTTAGTTGTAATCCTTGCAAATCGCCGGCTGTTACACCACTCGCTGCCAATTCCGAAGCCGGAATAACCCATTGAATCGTTTTTCCGTTTATACCGGCATTCACCAATGTTAGCGGTGTTGAACCTGTTCCTGAAACAGGGAAAAGACTTGCTGCATTTTGTGTCCGGTTCTGAACGGCTTTCCATTGCTGATTATAGTATGGACTGGCTGCATAAGCATAAGAATTGGGTGAAGTTTGATTCACTTTGTAATTCTTACCATCTACACGAACCGAATCCATTACACCTGTATGATCAAAAATACGCGTGTAAGTCAAATAATCCCATTCCCCGCAATTGTATTGGTCCCAGGTTGTCAAAGGACTGCATTTCAATTTGTAGTACATCAGTACTTTTTCAAATCTCTTGTCGTCGAGCGAACTCGGGAATTCAAAATCAGCTCTTCTTGTTTCAATAGAGTCGAAAGTAAAAGTTTGAACCCAGGTAGTATCCTGAGCATTTAACTGAAATGCGGCGACTATTGCCAGAATGAATAGTATTCTTTTCTTCATCTTAAGTTTTTAGAGTGACGAAGATACCGAATACTAGAACAATTTAGTAATGTTTAATGGGACAATAACAGGACAATACTTGGAAAGTCAACTGCACTGAACCATCGAAACAACTAAATACAGAACAGTTACAGCTGAAATACCTCATCCTGTTTCGGAATCGTGCTGTTTATATCATAAACCTGCTTCAACTTATCACTTAAAGCAGCGGAACCATCCGGCTCTCCGTGAACAATGAAAACATGCTCGGGTTTCTTTTCAAGATTAGCCAGCCAATGTATCAATTCACTTTGATCTGCATGTGCCGACAAACCTTCGATACTTACAATATTCGCCCTTACAGGTTTAAATTTCCCATGTAATTTTATTTCCTCTGCACCATCCAGCAAAGCCCTTCCCCGGGTACCTTCTCCTTGGTGACCAACGAGTAAAACTGTAGTATCAGGGTTACCGATAAGCTTATCAAAATAGATAAGAACCCGGCCTCCCGACGCCATTCCGGAAGCAGCAATAATTATCTTAGACTCTTTATTCGCTGCAAGCTTATACGTTTCTTCCTGTTTATTCACGATATGAATCCGTTTGCACATTTCGGCATATATGGGCGGTACCAACTTATGCCATGAACCGTGTTTTCTGAATATATCCAGCATCCGGCTTCCCATCGGGCTGTCCATATATATCGGGATATCAGGAATAGCCCGCTCTTTGTGTAACTCCCACAAATAATACATTAACAACTGTGTGCGTTCAACTGCAAAACTGGGAATGACAATAGTACCATTTTTCTGTAATGCTTCATAGATGGCTTTTCCCAGTTGTTCTTTGGGGTGTTCCTGGTGTATTTTAGCGCCATAGGTAGATTCAATAAACAAAATATCGGCATGTTCGGGCTGCATTGGAGGATATAACAAAGGATCCTCAATACGACCAACATCTCCGGAAAAGACAACTCTTCTGTCGCCTATGCGCAGTTCAATAAATACTGACCCGATAATATGTCCGTTGTAGCGAAATCTAAAGGAAAGATCCTCTGTCATTTCAATCCATTCATCTTCAGGTTGAGCCTGAAAATGAGAGAAAACCTGTTCTGCTTCTTTAACTGTGTACAGTGGTTTAGCCGGCTGATGCTTGCTGAAATGTTGTGCATTAGCTCTTTCTGCATCTTCTTCCTGAATTCTTGCGCTGTCGAGCAGAATCAATTTTGCGATTTCAACCGTTGGGAGTGTTGTGTAAATTTTGCCGGTAAAACCTTGTTTAACCAACAAAGGCAAATATCCTACATGATCAAGATGACCGTGTGTTAACAGAACGAAATCAATAGCCGAACAATCGATCGGGAGAGAGTTCCAATTACGCAATCGCAATTCTTTTAATCCCTGGAACAAGCCGCAATCAACAAGGATCTTTTTTCCGGCCGTTTCGATATAGTATTTAGAACCTGTAACAGTACCTGCAGCGCCAAGAAACTGGACTTTAAATGATTCATTCGTTTTCATAATCTTTCGTAAAAGTGGTTTGTTTGTTTTTATTCTTTGGCTGTATACCGGGTATGGGCAAATGCAAATCCTGGCAAAGCTGCTGTGCTTCATTCATCACAACAGCCATTCGGGTCGATTTCACACCAATAGCTTTCAGAAGCTTTTCGTTATACCCGATATCTTTACACAAAACGATCTTACGCTCGAGTAAATGCTGTTTTTCAGCCTGTGTTAGCGAAGTCAGACAGGTTATCGGATAGAGTCCCATTTTGTCTATTTGTTCTTTCAAACTTCCATTCGCCGGATAATCCCAGCCTAAAAGGAAAAGACCTGCACATTTGGCATATTGCATTGCATCATCGGTGAACCGGGTATTGGTTACCACCCATCTTTTTTGAGTTAACGCAAAATCTCCGCCAAGTTTAGCAAGCTGCTGATCGACATCCAGGAAGCGCGAATGAATGTATAACGGAACTTTCACATCGCATGAAACACCTGCGTAGTTGTGATATTTACATTCTATCAGTATTTGTTCCTTTTCATTCACTGCTATCACATCAATCTCATGAGTAATGCAGGCTCCTTGCAGGATTTCTCCCACCCGCGATCGGTAACCCTGCTGTTGCAGTAATTCGCTGATATATTTTTCAAATGGAAATCCGGATGGCCCCAACTCCATGATTGCCTGCTTCAAATGATATCTTGCAGCAAGGTGCCTTGAGCCTTCTTTCAATAACGAAAAAGCTATCCGGTAGATCTTTCGGGTTGTTATACCGTCATATAATTTGTCTTTTACGGTATGCACAATATATTCAATCTGGTCAGTAGTTGCCCCAGCTCGTTCAAGAGATGCCCGCAGCTTTTCTTCAGAGAACGGGATTTGTATACCTGAAGCTTTCGTAATTAAGAATTCACGTTCCATTTCATGCATATTTGGTTATTATAGTTTCAGTACACGTAATTATCATATCAACAATCTTAAGAAAGTCATAACACCTACTCCGAAAATCAGTATCAGAGTAAAGTATTTGAACTGCTTCTGAGAAAACAAAGTGAGCAACTTCTTCCCGATAAATGTTCCTGCAATGCCAATTAACAAAAGAATGGGAATCAGGTACATATCGTTTTTATGCATATATCCGTTGGAAAAATAGACCACGCTTCTGCTCAGATCTATTCCGAGATCAATAATTGCCGAAGTAGCAATAAACCGTTCCTTATCAAGGTTAAACGCTGCCATGGTTAATCCCCTGATTGCTCCACCTGTTCCCAATAACCCGGCAGCAACTCCCGAAAACGCACCACCTGCAATAGAATTCCTTAAAGTAGGTTTCAGCTCCAGTTTCTGAAAGATCAGGAGTATTAAACTTACACTGATCAGGAAGAAAGCCAGGAACATCTCCAAAAGAGTACTGTTCACAAAACGACTGATGTATGCTCCAAGGATTACGAAAAGAACCGCAGGTATTCCTATTGTCAGTACCAGGCGCTTGTCGAAACCGTTTCTGAACAATGCTATTTTGGAAAGATTACTCAATACATGAAAAAGAGCGGTGACACCCAGAACGGTGTGAAAATCAAAGAACATTCCGGCAATTGGAACAAAAAACATAGACGATCCGAAACCGCCTACTGTTCCCAGTACCTCAGCCAGCAGCGATAAAACAATGAAGCATATCAGGAAGTCCATTCTGGCTTATAGCAGGTTTTTACTGCCCAAAGCTATTCCGGTTGACACACGACAGATCTTTACTATCCCTGATTCCGGATTAATCCATCTTGTTCCTGATTCCGAAAAATTCATCGTGCACAATTTTATATGATTAAAAGTTCCTGATAAACTTATTCCTGTTCCTTATAATCTGTTGGTTCATCTCGCGGAACAGGTGTGCTTAAAAATTCACCTTCTGCATTCTGTTTTTGTAAGGTCCAGTCGTCAGTAATAGTAGTCTCCAACCAGATGTTTCCTGATTTGCGAAAGACCTGAATACCAATTCCGTATTCGTTGCCAAATAACTGTTCAATATCCGAAACTGTCATTTCAGGTTTAAGGATGATTTCCCCGTTTGTATGGTTCTTTCTGATCTCGCCCAGTAACTTGCCCGGTTGTTGAAGAAATTTGACATTGCTTGGTCTTCCCGGAGCGTGTGGTTTGGAATAAAATTCCAGCTTCAGGTAAGGAAACACACTGTTAAAGGCATCCTGGATTGAGCGGATACTTGTTTCATCGTTAATGGTAATACTTTTCACAACAGGTTCTGGTTTAGAGTGTATGGGAGCATGCAGGGCAAGTAACGGCACTGATGCATGAAATGCCAGCTTTTTTGTTCTTGGCTCTCTGAAGAAATTAACGAAACGGGAATGTTTTCGGGGAATCATCACTACCATATCAATTTCGTATTCACGGATGAACTTATTGATCCCGTCAATAATATCATCTGCATGTACATCATGAAAAAAATGTCTCACGTCCTTCAGTTCATGGTGAATATCCATTGCGTTTACTGCTTCCTCGGCATCAGCAACATTCAGTACACTCTGAACAATATTCAGTACATAAAGCTCAGCATGAAACAGCTGCACAAACTCCTTCAGCGATTCCAGGATCTCAGAATCTGTTTTCAGGAAATCACTTGCAAAAACGATTCTTTTCACCTTGCTGAATTTTAATTCTTTAGGAATGGCCAGAACCGGACATGAGGCTTTCGTTAACAAAGATGTTGTGATGCTGCCAATAATCTTCTCTGTCAGAAAATCCTTTTGGCGTATTCCCATAACGATCAAATCAACGCCTTCCTGCTCTGCTACCCGCGCTATTTCCGCTTCAATGTCTCCTTCCCGGTACATACAAGCTACTTCGGTATTATTGCCTTTTTGCGAGCGGATCCGGAGACTTTTTTGCTCCATAAGCTTTATATAATCTTCCTCCAAACCCTCGAAAGGTGGAATAGAAAGAACAGGATCAGTCAGCAGCACCGGAATGGTGTAAACATGTAATAAGATAATTTTTGCTGTTGTGAGTCTGGCAATTTCAGCAGCATAATCCAAAGCGCTCTCTGAGGCTTCGGAAA
This sequence comes from uncultured Flavobacteriales bacterium, assembly GCA_946479985.1. Next base: position 1,048 of record CAMLIF010000039.1, on the reverse strand, counting down.
AATCAGTCGGAACAAGTATTTTTTTCATGGAAATATCTATTAAAGAATGAATACTGATAAAACAACCCGCACTTGATGCACAGGTTACGGAATCAAAACTGGTAGCTTTTTATCAAAAGATTGTCAGCTGTTTTAGCAAAAGTAAGTTACTTAAAATAGTTGAATAATGAGGAAAATCAGAAAGTAACATGATAAAGATCAAGCTGTGGTTTGAAGTATCGGTTTCCCGGATGATTGAGAAAAATCAACGTTTGTTATATGTTGTTTCAGGTGCAATGGTAAGAAAACTGATTTTATTCATACTCCTTCCTAATCCGCGTCATAAGAGAGTACAATTTCAAGGTATTATTTTGCGTATAACTTTTACTCTTTATCATGGAAACAGTAATAATTGCTATCAGCGATCATAGAAAAATTCATGCTATACAGCAAGAATTCAACAAGAAATTCCCGAATCTCAAACTGGAATTCTTTTCAAAACCGAATACAAAAAACGGAAGTCATTCTGACAAAATTCAGGAGGAAGGAAGTCATACCCTCGGAGACTGCAGAACGCAGCATCATGCAAACAACATCACAATAACTCCTTCGATGTCTTTTTCAGATCTTCAACAGACCTTTCTTGACGAGCACGGATTAAAAATCCGTATGAGCAAAAAAAACGAACATTCTTGGACTCCGATTACTGAATATCATCTTCCGCTTGAGGAATTAAACGGTCCTACTTAAATTACATAGTATTTAGTACAGTTTGAACACGGGAAGACGATTGAAGGTCTTTGCTTCGAAATAATCGGAACGCGAATAAATGAAAAACAACTGCGACCAGCTATCAGCAGCGAAATCGTCATCATTCTTCTTCTTTTCTTCGAACTCCTTTTTGAGTTCCGGATTTTCATTCAGGATTTCCAGTGCCATATCTTCAAAAACGTAAGCCGAAAAGTATTCTTTCTCCTGGAGATAACTATCCATAAAGTTCCATGCGAAGTAAGAGTCTTCCATTGCAGGTTCCAAAACCGAAACAATAAACTTCTTATTCTCCTGGTTC
>CAMLIF010000038.1 GCA_946479985.1 uncultured Flavobacteriales bacterium | reverse complement strand
TTTTTCCGGTAAACCAAACCTAAATAAGCCGGCTGGTAATGCCCCGGTTAAAAATATCCTGTGGCCGTTGTGTAATGTGAGATTTTGACCCGCGATTTCGTGGTAAACAATCTGACTTTCATCTTCTTTATTCTGCTCCTGTTGCTCCTGATGGTTTCGAAAGGATATTACGGAAAGCAGTTGCAGAAGGATATTAATACTGTTCAGTCTCAGGTGGATGAAGGAACTGCTGAATATATTGAGAACAAAGCGAAGTTGGAAGAATTAACAACGCGCTACAGATTGAAAAGAGTGCTTGAAAAGCGCGGATTGAAAGAATCGGTGAATCCGGTGAAAGTAATTAGAATCAAAAAGAAAAAGTGAAAACTGACAAAAAGGATATTATCTGGCGAGCATACATCGTATACCTGGGCTTCTTTATAGCCCTGGTGGTGGTGATTGTGAAGACTGCGCTTATTCAAAGCGAGGGTAATACTTCGTGGTTCGCTGATTCGAAAGATAAAATTCCGACAAGAACGGTTGATAAGTTTCCTCGCCGGGGTGAAATGCTGGACCGTAATTATACTCCGTTGATTACTTCGGTTTCTTTCTTCGATTTACACATGGATCCAACTGTTGTGGATCAGGAGATTTTCGACAGGGATATTTCTGATTTGTGCAGTGGTTTAAGCAAAATTTTTCCTGAAACATCGGCACGTGATTATGAGGCTTATATCCGTGCGACTCGTGCAAACAATAACCGTTATGTAAAAATTAAGCTGAGTGCTACCAATGCTCAGCGTCGCCAGGTTGCTAAGCTTCCAATCTTTGAATTGGGAAGAAATAAGGGCGGATTGATTGATACCGACGAACGCACATTGCGTAAACGTCCGCATGGCGAATTGCTGAAGAGAACGCTGGGTTATTATAAGATTGATGGCAATGGTCACGAATTGCGCGTAGGAATTGAAGGGGCTTACAACGAAATTCTTGCCGGTGAGCCGGGGAAGGAAATCGAACAGAAAATTTCATCCGGCTGGAAAAAGACGGGCGAAATGCTGAAGGATCCGATTGAAGGAGCTGATCTGATCACCACTTTCGATTTGGATATTCAAGAAGTAGCACATTCCGAGTTACTGCAGCAGTTGAAGTTGCAGGGTGCGAAAAGCGGTTGTGTAGTTGTGATGGATGTGAAAACGGGCTTTGTTCGTGCGATCTCTAATTTGCAGCTGGATAAAGACGGAGAATACTATGAATCATACAATCAGGCAATCGGAACGAAAGAAGTGCCTGGATCTACTTTCAAATTGGCGGCTTTGATGGCTGCTATGGAGGATAAGAAAATTCGTTTAGATGATATTGTTGATGCAAATGGTGAGTACAATTTTGGTCCGAAGTTAAAGCTGCATGATTCGAATCAGTACGGTTACGGAAAAATTTCAATTCGAAGAGCTTTTGAGGTTTCCTCCAACGTAATTGCAAAGGTGATTCAAAACGCTTACCGTAACGAACCACAGGCTTTTATTGATCGTTTGCGTTCGTTTGGTTTGGCCGATTCGCTTGGAATTGATCTTCAGGGTGAACCTCGTCCAACGTTGTATGCTCCCGGAATGCCTCAGTGGTCAGGTATTTCGTTGCCGTGGATGGCAATTGGATATGAGGTGCAGCAAACACCGCTTCAAACCCTGGCATTTTACAATGCAGTTGCAAACAACGGGAAATTGGTTCGTCCGCAATTTGTGCAGCAAATTCGCCGTGGCCGACATATCGTAAAGGATTTCCATCCCATAGTTTTAAATAAACAAATCTGTTCCATGAGTACATTGAAACAGTTGCAGCAATGTTTGGAAGGTGTTGTGATCCGGGGAACGGGAAGTGCCTTGAAATCATCCTTGTTCGATATTGCAGGTAAAACAGGAACTGCAAAAATTCTGAATGATCAGAATAGTTACGGAGAAGAAGGGCAGGGGCGTTACCAGGCTTCTTTCGTTGGATATTTCCCGGCGAAAGATCCTATTTACAGTTGCATCGTTGTGGTTTCTGCTCCGAATCGCGATATCTACGGAGCGACGGTTTCCGGAACCGTGTTTACGGCTATCGCGAATAAGGTTTACTCAAATTCATTGAAGTATCATCATGCTATCAATCAGGGGAGGGCAAGAAACAAAGATTTGCCGGTGGTGAAAACCGGTAAGTACCAGGATATGATGCGCATTTTGAAGGCATTAAAAATTCAGCACTCATCGGCTACTTACAGTGAATGGAGTAAAGCAACGAAAAACGGACATTCCTTAGAGATTGATCCGACAGAATATTCAAAGAAAACAGTTCCGAATGTACGTGGTCTGACGGCAAAAGATGCTGTTTACCTCATTGAGCGTTTGGGAATGCATGTGATCTTAAGGGGAAAAGGAAGAGTGAGAACTCAGACAATTCCTGCCGGAACCCCAGTTTATAAAGGTGGATTAATAGAATTAGTACTCGAATGAAACAGCTGACAGACATAACGAAAGAATTGAACATCAAACAGTGGGTTGGTGCGCCTCATGCGAATCTATCTGTTGCTGCGTTGGTGATGGATTCGCGTTTGGCGAAAGCTGACACTGTTTTTGTTGCCATTCGCGGAACGAAAGTAGATGCGCATGATTTTGTTCCTGCTGTTATAGAACAAGGCTGTTCATGTGTAGTTGTTGATCGTGTTTTGGATTTGCCGTCACATGTTACGCAAATGGTGGTGGAGGAAACAGGCAAAGCGCTTGGAATAATGGCTCACGCTTTCTTCGATTATCCTTCCCGAAATTTGAAGCTTGTTGGAATTACCGGTACAAATGGTAAAACAACAACTTCAACGCTTTTACATAAGCTGTATACGAAATTAGGCTACAAAGCCGGATTGATTTCAACGGTTGTGAACCTGATTGGAGACGAAGAAATTCCTTCAACGCATACAACGCCAAATCCAATTGAATTGAATCGTTTGCTTGCCGATATGGTGAACGAAGGCTGCTCACATTGTTTTATGGAAGTAAGTTCGCATGCTGTTTCGCAGCATCGGATTGCAGGATTGGAGTTTACAGGAGGAGCGTTTACAAATATTACTCACGATCATTTAGATTATCACGGAACATTCAAAGCGTATATCGAAGCAAAAAAAGGATTTTTTGACGGCCTTCCGAAAGGTTCTTTCGCATTGGTGAATGCAGATGATAAGAACGGAATGGTAATGGTTCAGAATACAAAAGCGAAAATTGCTACTTACGCTTTAAGGTCACACGCCGATTTTATGGTGAAAGTATTGGAGAATGGATTTTCCGGGCTATTGCTTACCGTAAACGGGGTTGAGTGCTGGACAAAACTGATTGGTGATTTCAATGCTTACAATGTGGCTACGGTTTACGGAATATGTATGCTGCTCGGAGAAAATTCTACAGAAGTATTGACAATTCTCAGCAATCTCGATGCAGTTGAAGGGCGATTCCAGTTCACGCAGAGTACCAGTAAGGTCATTGCAATTGTGGATTATGCGCACACTCCGGATGCTTTGGAGAATGTGCTGAAGACAATAGAGAATATTCGCACAAGAAACGAACAGGTTATTACGGTTGTGGGCTGTGGTGGCGACAGAGATTCTTTGAAACGCCCGGAAATGGCAAAAATCGCCTGCGAATGGAGTACCAAAGTGATTTTAACATCAGACAATCCGCGTACAGAAGATCCTGCTAAAATTCTGGCCGATATGGAGGCTGGTGTTGAAGCACACCAAACAATGAAAGTATTAACGATCCAGGATCGTGAACAGGCAATTAAAACAGCAGTTTCTCTTGCTCAGCCATTGGATATTATTCTGATTGCGGGCAAAGGACATGAAAAATACCAGGAAATAAACGGAGTAAAACACCCGTTCGATGATTTCGAATTGGTGACAGGTTACTTCCAAAAAATGAACAAATAGAATAGATATGTTAACGTACCTCTTCAATTATTTAGAAAGCTTGGATGTCCCGGGAGCAGGACTGTTCCATTACATTTCGTTTCGTGCAGCAATGGCGCTGATCACTTCGCTTATTGTTTCTATCATTTTCGGTAAACGTTTAATCAACTTACTGCGTCGTCAGCAGATTGGTGAAACGGTACGTGATCTTGGTTTAGCCGGACAAATTGAAAAACAGGGAACACCAACAATGGGTGGACTTATCATTTTGTCAGCTATTCTAATTCCTACGTTATTGTTCGCCAAGCTTCACAACATTTATGTGATCACAATGATTCTGGCTACTATTTGGCTTGGAACCATTGGTTTTATCGACGATTACATCAAGGTTTTCAAAAAGAACAAAGAAGGTCTTTCCGGAAAGTTTAAAGTAATCGGTCAGATCGGCGTGGGAATTATAGTTGGGTCAATCATGTATTTCCACAAAGATGTTCAGGTTCACAAGAAAGTTCCTGCTGCTTATGAGTTGCAGTCAGGGGAATCAATTGTTTCTCACCAACACGCGGCGAACGAGAAGGATGAAAATGTGAAATGGATAGTTACTCGTGACATGACAACGACCATTCCGTTTATCAAAAACAATGAGTTTAATTACAACTGGTTGATCGGTGATATTGATAAGTCGTACGGATGGATGTTGTTTATTCCGCTGGTAATTGTGATAGTGATAGCCGTTTCGAATGGTGCGAATATGACCGATGGTTTGGATGGGCTTGCTGCCGGAACATCGGCCATTGCCGGAATTGCGCTTGCGATATTGGCGTATGTGGCTTCCAATATTCGTTTCGCTGATTATCTCGATGTAATGTACATTCCGTATGCGGAAGAGCTCGTAATATTCATTTCGGCTTTCGTTGGTGCCTGTATCGGATTTATGTGGTACAACAGTTATCCGGCTCAGGTTTTTATGGGCGATACCGGAAGTTTAGCACTTGGCGGAATCATCGCAGTATTTGCGATCTCAATCCGTAAAGAATTATTGATCCCGGTTCTGTGTGGAATCTTCTTAATCGAGAATTTATCTGTGATCATGCAGGTCGGCTACTTCAAATATTCCAAGAAGCGGTTTGGTGAGGGCAGGCGCATTTTCCTGATGGCCCCATTGCATCATCATTACCAGAAAAAAGGATTGCACGAAGCGAAAATCGTTTCCCGGTTCTGGATCGTTGCAGTTTTATTAGCGGTAGTAACCATTGTAACACTGAAGTTGAGATAATGAACATTCAGAACAAACATATCGTTGTTTTGGGTGCCGGCGAAAGCGGAGTTGGCGCAGCAATTTTGGCTAAAGTCAAAGAAGCGGAAGTGTTCGTTTCAGATTTCGGTGCTGTTAAACCGGAGTATGCTGCCGAATTAGAGAAATATGCCATTGAGTTCGAGGAGAAAGAACATTCCATGGAACGCATTCTTACTGCTGATTTAGTGGTTAAATCACCCGGAATTCCTGAGACGGCTACAGTGATGAAACTGATCCGCGAAAAAGGAATTAAAGTGGTCTCTGAAATTGAATTCGCGGCTTATTTCACAACTGCAAAAAAAGTTTGTATCACAGGAAGTAACGGGAAAACAACAACAACGATGCTTACGCATCACATGCTTACAAAAGCAGGAATGAATGTGGGACTGGCCGGAAATGTAGGTTACAGCTTCGCGAAGCAGGTTGCACTGGAGGAGAAAGACATTTTTGTTTTGGAATTAAGTTCTTTCCAGTTAGATGATATGGAAGATTTCAAAGCCGATATCGCCATTCTGACAAACATTACTCCTGATCATTTGGATCGATACGAATACAACATGCAGCTGTATGTGAATTCGAAGTTCCGGATCTTAAACAATATGACGGCTGCAGATTATTTTATTTACAACGCAGACGACGAAATAGTAACAGCTGAGCTTTCAAAGCGGAATATCAGCGCAAACTGTCTTCCTTTTTCACTAACAAAACAGTTCGATAAAGGAGCATACGTTCAAAACAAACAACTCATCATAAACTTTAACAATCAATTTTCTATGTCTATTCATGAACTAGCCTTAAAGGGTAAACACAATGCCCAGAATTCATTAGCAAGCGGTCTGGTAGGCCGAATCCTTGAAATTCGAAAAGATGTGGTGCGCGAAAGTCTTTCTGATTTCGTAAATGTTGAACACCGTTTGGAATTTGTTGCCAAAGTATGCGGTATTCAATTCATTAACGATTCAAAAGCAACGAATATCAATGCAGCGTGGTTTGCATTGGAAAGTATGGATCAGCCAACAGTTTGGATAGTAGGTGGTGTTGATAAAGGTAACGACTACACGGAACTGGTTGAATTGGTTAAAGAAAAAGTAAAAGCAATAATTTGTCTTGGGAAAGACAATGCCAAGATCATTGAGACATTTTCTGATCATGTAGAAACAATTGTTGAAGCTGGTTCGGCGGTTGAAGCGGTTGCTTATGGTTACCGTTTGGCTAAAAAGGATGAGGTAGTTCTTTTGTCACCGGCATGTGCCAGTTTCGATTTGTTTGAGAACTACGAAGATCGTGGAAATCAATTCAAGCAAGCGGTTCGAGGATTGTAAACAGTTTCTCATGGATCAAAGTAGAATTCAGCTCAAGAATCCGCTGCTCGAAGCGCGCGAAGAAGCTCTTAAAAAAGCAGAAAGAAGCGCAATTCGCCCACTTGGTAAGTGGAGAGGCATGGATGTATTTACCTGGTATAAACCTACGGTGTATGATTTGTCGGCTGTTATTCATTCATTTCCGTTCCCTGTTTGTTGGCTTGGAACAAAAAATGTAATTGAAGAATATGCAAGTATTGATCCGTCAAGCTTCAAAACTTTGACATGGATTGCACAGTATGATGATCCGCAAATCACTGTTCCGTCTGATATCGCAGGACCAATTCCTTTGATAACAGCAACGGAAGGATTGGAAGATACGCTCTTGTTTTTGGATGAATTGGCAGTTCCGAAAAGAATCCTGCTCTTCACGTTCGAAGGTAACGAGTATGAAACGAATATGCAGTTGTTCAAAGATTATATTCAGCAAAAATAAGCTATGATTCAAGTACTCAGAAAATACTTTAAAGGCGATTTGGCAATTTGGGTGATCACGTTGATCTTGCTTGGATTTTCGTTGGTTTCTGTTTACAGTTTTGTGCCGATCTTGGTGAAGATGGAAGGTGGTTCGCCATTCAAATATTTGTTCAAGCATTTCATCTATATTGTTTTGGCGGTTTTGGCCATGTATTGGGTTCATAAAAAAGATCCCGGCTATCTCTCCAAAATGTCGAAAATCATCTATTATGCAGCTATTGCATTGTTGATTTTCACCATGTTCTTCGGAACAAAAGTAAATGAAGCCGGTCGTTGGGTAAAAATCCCGTTTGTTGGATTGACCTTTCAGTCGTCAGATTTTGCCAAACTGGCTTTGCTCATATATCTTGCGCGTTTACTGCACAAGAAAAGCGAATTATTACATAATTGGAAAACCGGGTTTTTACCTGTGATTGCACCAATCGGGGTTATTTGTTTGTTGATTGTTAAAGATAACTTCTCGACGGCTGCAATTCTGTTTCTGATTTGTTTCATAATGCTTTTCATCGGGCGGGCGCCATTTGGTAAACTGGCAACCCTGGTAATGAGCGGAATCATGGCGATGATCCTGGTTATTGGAGTTCATAAGGCGCTTCCTGATTTGAATATTCTTCCGCGCTATGAAACATGGGTCAATCGTTTCAATAATAAGCTGGAAGGAAATCAGGATATTGACGTTGCAGGAAATCTACAGGCGAATAATGCGAAGAATGCCATTTATCTCGGTGGATTGATCGGGCAGGGAATCGGGAAAGGAATGGTGAAGGAATTTATCCCGGAAGCTTATGCCGATTTCTTCTATGCCAGTTTTATTGAAGAATTCGGATTGGTTGCCGGAGTTATCCTGGTGCTCTTTTACCTCATTCTGCTTTATAGGATTATGCGTATCGCGCTCAAGGCCGACAATCTCTTTGAGACTTATGTCTGTCTGGGAATTGGGGTTTTACTTCTTTCACAGGCAGCAGTAAATATGATGGTTTGTACAGGTATTTTTCCTGTAACCGGACAAAACATGCCATTCCTGGCTATGGGAGGCTCTGCCATGATTATGGCATGCATTTCCATTGGCATTGTTCAGGGAATTGCTGCCAAACAAACAGAACCAAAACAAGAGGAAGCATCGCTTTCGAAGTACAACGAAGCTGTAATAGCATGAAACTAGAGCGCGTTATCATATCAGGTGGTGGAACCGGAGGACATATTTTTCCTGCGATTGCAATTGCCAATGAAATTGAGAAAAGAAATCCCGGAGTAGATATTTTGTTCGTGGGTGCTGATGGGAAAATGGAAATGGAGCGCGTTCCGCTTGCCGGGTTCAATATTATTGGACTTCCCATTGCCGGGCTTCAAAGAAGGTTAACGGTGAAAAACCTGTCGCTGCCATACAAACTGCTTAAAAGTTTGTGGAAGGCGAAATCCGTTGTAAAGAATTTTAATCCGCAGGTTGCTATTGGGGTAGGTGGTTACGCAAGTGGCCCGACGCTGAAAATGGCCCAGCGCCTGAAAATTCCAACCGTAATTCAGGAACAGAATTCATATCCCGGAAAAACCAATCGGCTGCTTGCAAAGCATGTGTCTGCGGTTTGTACTGCGTATGAAGGGTTGGAGACTGTTTTTCCGGCAGAACGTATTCACTTGACTGGAAATCCTGTCAGAGCCGAGCTGGCTGAGAATAAATTGAGCAGGGAAGAAGCATTTTCCTTGTTTACCGAACTCGATCCGAACAAGAAAACCATTTTGGTTATGGGCGGAAGTTTGGGGGCAAGAACCTTGAATCAAAGTTTGCTGGCTGGATTGGAAGCTCTTCAGCAGGGAAATGTCCAGGTACTTTGGCAATGCGGAAAGTACTATTTCGAAGCAATGAAAACAGAACTGGCTTCTAAAAATGCTTCCGGAATTATTCTGACCGATTTTATCGGGAGAATGGATGCGGCTTATGCCTTGGCAGATGTGGTAATTTCACGCGCTGGTGCGTTGTCGATCTCGGAATTGTGTTTGGTTGGAAAACCTGTGGTTTTGGTTCCATCGCCGAACGTGTCTGAAGATCATCAAACCAAAAACGCAATGGCGCTGGTTAAAAATCAGGCGGCCATTTTGGTGAAAGATTCCGAAGCCGAAAATACATTGATTGAAAGAACGATCAGGCTTCTTGGAAATGAAGCGGAAATGAGCATTCTCTCAATAGCAATAAAAGCAATGGGAAAACCACGTGCAACAGAAGATATAGTTGACGTAATTGAAAAAGTAGCAGAAAAATAAAATAGAAGCGGTTGCCACTTCCTCCCTTGAGGGAGGACCGAGGAGGGTGGTAGAGAAAATGATAATGGGAGTGGAAAGTGTAGTTTTCAGTTTATAAACTCAGCCACCTCCCTTAATCCCTCCTCAAGGAGGGAAACAGAAAAATGGAACTAAACAACATAAAACGTTTTTACTTTATCGGCATCGGCGGAATCGGGATGTCGGCTTTAGCGCGTTACTTTTTTGCGTTGGATTATCCTGTTGCCGGTTACGATAAAACTCCTTCGCCGTTAACTGATGAGTTGATCGCAGAAGGAATTGATGTTCATTTTACGGATCTGGGTGAGAATCTCCCGGCTTCGTTCCTGGAAATTGAAAACACGCTGGTTGTTTATACTCCGGCCATTCCTGCTTCCATGGGAGAATTGATCTTCGTCAAAAAGAATCATCACGTGATGAAGCGCAGCGAGGTTCTGGGATTGATTACCCGTTCTTCTAAAGGAATTGGTGTTGCTGGAACGCATGGAAAAACAACTACTTCAACCATGTTGTCGTGGGTGCTTTCCAATTCGAAGTTAGGCTGTTCCGCATTTTTAGGTGGAATTTCTTCCAACTTCAATTCAAATGTATTGATCAATACAGATTCGGAATTAACTGTTATTGAGGCTGATGAATTCGATCGTTCGTTTTTGAGATTGTCACCTTTTGCAAGTATTATTACGGCAATGGATCCGGATCATTTGGATATTTACGGAACAAAAGAAGCTTTCGAAGAAGGATTTCAGCAGTACGCCGACAAGCATGCAGATCATGGGTTCGTAGTTTATAAATACAATTTACCGTTGCGAACCGAATCAATTCGTTCTATCTCATACGGGGTGAATGCCGACGTGGCACAAGTGAACGGATATAATTTACGTAGTGAAAACGGTCGTTTCATGATGGATCTGGAGCATCCGACAGGTGTTTTTGAAGATGTCGAACTCGGTTTACCCGGAATTCATAACGCTGAAAACGCTGTTGCAGTAATTGCACTGTGTTTGGAGCTTGGCTGCAGCTGGGAAGAAATTCGTTCCGGATTAGCAAGCTTTAAAGGCGTGAAACGTCGATTTGAATATCATGTTCGGACTGAAAAACTGATTTATATTGACGATTACGCGCATCATCCTACAGAAATTGCCGCCCTGGTTTCATCAATCAGGCTGCTTTATCCGGGTAAACGTATAATTGGAGTTTTTCAACCGCATTTGTTCTCCCGTACACGCGATTTTATGGAAGGATTTGTTGCTGAATTATCGAAACTGGATGAAGCGGTAATTATGCCAATTTATCCTGCTCGTGAAGAACCTATTCCGGGAATTACGAGTGATGTTCTGAAGAATGAAATAACCTGTAAATCAAGTTTATTGGAACCGCAGGAAGTGTTGGATTATCTCGCTGAGATTTCAGATGGAGTTGTTTTAACAATCGGTGCAGGTGATATTGATCGGATTGTACCTAAATTACATGAATTATTAGCTAAAAACGCAGGTGAAAGGTAAGTGGAAGATAGTAGGATGGGCGTTTTTTGCTATTGCAATCAGTACGTTGTTGTTCTTTGCGCGAAAGCAGCAACAGGAAGCTGTTGTGAAAGATCCCGTGATCACTATTTCCGTTATCGATGAAAATGCTTTTCTGACAGAAACAGAATTGCTTACCCGCTTGAAACGAAATAATTTAGTTTATCCCGGACAAAAGGTTCAGGACTTAAATACAACGGCCATTGAAGCCTTCATTCGTAAGATGCATGAGGTAGAAACAGTGGAAGTTTTTAAAAGATTGGGAGGTGTTTGGGATGTGCGCGTAAAAGTTCGACAACCGATTGCGCGGGTTTTCAATAAATTCGGCGAAAGTTTTTACGTCGATGTGCAAGGCGCAACAATGGCTCCGTCGCCCAATTTTACTGCAAGAGTGCTTGTTTTCTCGGGGAACATTTCCGATAAAAATGACAGTCTTACAGTGCCGGAAATTATTAACAATGCATCATTGAAAAGTTCTCGAAATCTTGATGAAATCTATCGAATTTCAAATTATGTTTGTAACGATCCATTCCTCCAGGCTCAAATCGGTCAGGTTCACCGTGATCGATGGGGAAGTTTTACATTGATTCCGTTAGTTGGTGATCAGGAAATTATTTTCGGTTCGGCCAATTCCGACAAAGATGTGAAGGAGAAAATGGAGAAATTAAAGGTATTCTATCAGGAAGGTTTGCCGTATGCAGGTTGGAGTAAGTATGAAACTATCAATCTGAAATACAAAGACCAGATAGTTTGTAAGAAAAAGAAAATAACGGATTGATATGTCTTCAGTTAAAAAGAAAATAGTAGTTGGGTTGGACATTGGGACAACGAAAATTGCCTGTTTAGTGGGAACGAAAAATGAACACGGTAAACTGGAGATCATTTCAATGGGGCAAAGTGATTCACTGGGTGTGCAACGAGGAATTGTTGCGAACATCGAGAAAACGGTTCAGTCAATTAAAGCCGCGGTTCAAGAAGCGCAAGACCGAGTAGATGCGGAATTGACCATTCGAGTTGTAAATGTTGGTATTGCTGGTCAGCATATCAAGAGTATGCAGCACCGCGGAATTTTGACCCGTTCAAACGGTGAAATTGAAATCAGTTTGAAAGATATCGATGCCCTTATCGACGATATGTACAAAATGGTTACTCCTCCGGGAGAACAGATCATTCACGTGCTTCCGCAGGAATATATCGTAGATAATGAAACCAATATTGTTGACCCGGTTGGGATGATGGGAGTTCGCATGGAAGCAGATTTCCATATTATCACAGGTCAGATAAATGCCGCCAAGCACATAGCAATGTGTGTGGAGAAAAGCGGGTTGAGCGTTCAGGATATTATCCTGGAACCAATTGCTTCTGCTGAGGCGGTATTGAACGATGAAGAAAAAGAAGCCGGAGTGGTTTTGGTTGATATCGGTGGTGGAACTACAGATGTGGCTATTTTCCATGAAGGAATTATTCGTCACACTGCAGTTATTCCTTTCGGAGGAAATGTCATTACCGACGATATCAAGGAAGGTTGTGTGATTATGCGTAACCATGCTGAGAAATTGAAAGTGAAATACGGTTCTGCACTGGCATCTGAAAGTTTAGATTCGGATGTAGTGGTGATTCCTGGAGTTCGCGGTCGTGATTCGAAAGAAATCACATTGCGTAACCTGGCAAGCATCATTCAGGCCAGAATGGAAGAGATTATTGAGCAGGTTCATTACGAGATCATGAACTCTGGTTACGAGAAACGCTTAATTGCTGGAATCGTAGTTACGGGTGGTGGAGCTCAATTGAAACATGTTACTCAATTGTTCGAGTATGTAACCGGAATCGGAACACGCGTTGGATATCCAACTGAGCATTTGGCTTCAACGAATACGATCGAATCAATTTCAAGCCCGATGTACTCAACGGGAATTGGTTTGGTGATGAAAGGATTTGAAAAGGAAACGTCTGTTTCATCTGTTTCAGTGAATACAGAAAATCCGAAGACAAAACAAAAAGAAGAAACCGTAAAACGACGTGAATCGTTGTTTGATAAGTTTATTACAAAAGGAAAAGAATTCTTCTCGGAAGAGGAATGATTGCAGGAACAAGTCGAGACTTGTCCTGAGAGAGGAACAACAATAAAAGAATAAAGCAACAATAAAATTAAGGATATGGAATTCGATTTGCCAAAAGGAAACAGTAACTCAATCATCAAGGTGATTGGTGTTGGTGGTGGTGGTAGTAATGCCGTTAACCACATGTACGGATTAGGTATTAAGGGTGTTGATTTCATCGTGTGTAATACTGATCGCCAAGCGCTGGATATTTCTCCGGTTCCATGTAAAATTCAGTTAGGACCAAGTCTTACCGAAGGTCGTGGTGCTGGTGCAATTCCTGAAATCGGGAAGAACGCAGCTATCGAGAATATAGATGAATTGCGTGAAGTGCTGGGTAACGGAACCAAAATGGTGTTCGTAACTGCCGGAATGGGTGGTGGTACCGGAACAGGTGCTGCTCCTGTAATTGCACAGGTAGCAAGAGAATTAAAAATATTGACTGTAGGTATCGTTACAGTTCCTTTCGGTTTTGAAGGCAGACGTCGTCGCCAGCAAGCTGAAGAAGGATTGGATGAATTGCGTGGAAATGTTGATACGCTTTTGATCATCAATAACGAACGTTTGAAAGAAATTGGCGGAAACCTGACAATGAGCCAGGCCTTCGCAATGGCTGATAATGTTTTGTGTACTGCAGCAAAAGGAATCGCAGAAGTTATTTCCGTTACAGGAATTATTAACGTCGATTTCAACGATGTGAATACGGTAATGCGTAACTCAGGTGTAGCGATCATGGGATCTGCAACTGCTGAAGGTGACGACAGAGCTGTTGTTGCTGTGAAAGAAGCATTGAATTCTCCATTGTTGAACAACAACGATATTGCCGGCGCAACGCACGTATTGTTGAACATTACTTACGGCGAAATCGAATTGACAATGGAAGAAATGGGAGATATCACGGATTACATCCAGGATGCTGCCGGATCTACTGCTGAAGTTATTTTTGGTCACGGATATGATGCTGATCTTGGAAATAAAGTAGGTGTAACATTGGTTGCAACCGGTTTTTCAAACGACCCGGTAATGGGTTTCGAGAAAGCTCCGGAGCGTAACCTGCGTCCTTTGGAAGAGGAAAAAGCAGATTTGACTTCAAAAAACGAGATCGTTTCTCCATTGACTCACCCAACGCAGCAAGCACCGGTGGCTAGTGAAGAACCGTTTTTGAAATCTGCTGAGCCGGAAGTGACAAACGAAATCGTTGAACCGCTTTCTACACCAGTTTCTACTCCGGTCGTGAACACAATAGTTGAACCAACTTCGGAATTGGATTTGGAATGGGAAGTTACATCAACTCCTTCAAACGAAGTACGTGAATCAGCTCCGGCTAAGAACGTATTGTCTTTGGATGATGATTTGGATTCACCTATGGCCAACAGCTCAACTCCGCAGGAAGAACGTACTGTAATTTCAAATGACGAATTGCAACGCAGAAATGCCGAGCGTTTAGAGCGTATTCGTGCAAACAATGCGAAAATTAAACGCGCTGAAGGTTTGAAAGAACTGGAAGGCGAACCGGCATTTGAACGCAGAAACATCCGTTTGCAAAACACAGCTCACAGTGATGATGACCGTATCAGCCGATTCGGAATTACAAAAGATGGTGACGGTGGTTTGAGAACAAACAATTCGTTCTTACACGATAATGTGGATTAAGAGAGACTAAAGACGATGCGTTTATTAGTCTATCGTCTAAAGTTTCAAAAAAATAATGTAGATTAGGCATCAGGACCTAAAATCCTCAAAAATGAGTTTTACAGAAAAAATAAATCAGGATATAAAAAGTGCAATGCTTGCAAGAGAAAAAGAACGTCTTGAAGCATTGCGCGATATTAAAAGTAAACTGATGTTGGAAGCAACATCAGGTGCGGGAGAAGTAAGTGATGAAGTGGCAAACAAAATTGTCATGAAACTCTACAAACAACGCATGGAAACGTACGATTTGTACGTTGAGCAAGGGCGTCAGGATTTAGCTGATGTTGAAATGTTTCAGGCTAAGGTTATTGAAGCGTACTTGCCAAAAATGATGTCGGACGACGAAGTTCGTGCGGTAATTGCTGCAAAAATCCAGGAAGTGGGTGCTGCGGGGCCAAGTGATATGGGAAAAGTAATGGGACCTGTATCAGGGCAATTAGCTGGTAAAGCAGACGGTAAACGTGTGTCTGAATTAGTGAAAGAAGCCCTGGCCAATTTGTAATGGCTTTATTCGAAGACAAGTCTGCTTAGACTTTGTTTTTATTGTTGGTGAAATCCTCTTGGAAACGGGAGGATTTTTTCTGTGTTCAATATTTTACTTTATATTGCATCATGTTACGATGTGGTTTTTTGGTACTGTTGCTTTTTGTTCTTTCTACCTGCACAAATGATCATACACCCTTAATTGAGTATAAGACGGAAAACGTTATCGTTATTGTGATCGACGGACCGCGCTATTCCGAAACATGGGGAGATCCGTTAAGAACAAACATTCCTGTGCGGGACAGTCTTTTATCAGAAGGCATATTGATTACTAATTTCAGGAATAACGGAGCAACGTATACAAATCCGGGCCATTCCGCAATTTGCACAGGGAATTATGAAAACATTGTAAATAACGGAACACAATTCCCGTATTATCCGTCTGTTATGCAGCTTTGGCTGAAGCAAACCGGAAATTCTTCTTCTGAATCTACCGTCATCGCATCAAAAGATAAGCTCCATATCTTATCCGATTGCATCTCTGCAGATTGGCATGGACAGTACAGGCCTTCCATTGATTGTGGTGTAAACGGAAATGGTACCGGTGGATATCGGTCTGATTTTGCTACTTTCCAGCATGTAATATCAGCGTTGAATAATTCACAGCCGGTATTAACCGTCGTTAACTTCAAAGATCCCGATTACTATGCCCATCAATCGGATTGGACAAATTACCTGAAGGCAATTCAGAAGACCGATGTTTTCGTAGGAGAAATTTGGAAGTTCATTCAATGTGATCCGCATTATAAGGATAAAACAACGCTCATTGTAACAAATGATCACGGACGGCATCTGGATGGAATATCGAATGGCTATGTCACTCACGGTGATAATTGTGAAGGTTGTCGGCATATTGAGTTTTTCGCTTTATCACCTGATTTTAAACAAAACCTGGAACTTTCTGCAACCTATGAGCAAATCGATATTTCGGCCACAATTAGTGAACTTTTGCATATTGCATTTCCGTATGGGAAGGGTAGGGTTATGAAAGAAATCTTTTTGTAGGGGTAAGTCGCGACTTACCTCCTACAAACGACCACGGCCGACCTTTACAAACGTTTTAGTAAAAACTCCCGTTGTGCATCCTTTGTGAAATAAGGAAAAAACATTTCAACCAACAAACCGTGGTATTTGTCAACCGTGGTTTCTTCCGATTCATTGTAAACTGCGGCTGATGCAATCCAGTAATCACTGAAAACCCGGATGCGCTCATTCAAACCTTCGTATTCTGTTTTAAATGCCGGTGCACGCATAATTCCGGCATTAATTGCTATGTTGAAGGAGAGGAGATAGGTTTGTTTCCGTATTTGTTCTAATTGAATAAACTGCTCATGCAGTTTTGGATTTTCCCGCATATTCTGGTTGAAATCCACCATCAAAAAACGGTAGCGGAATAGTGCTTCCATTCCTGTGCGCGTAGAATCGAGTATGAACTGAAAATTCATTTCCTCCGTTGAGAGCTTTTCTTTTTCCCCATTGAAAACCTCCATTAGTTGATAATAGAGGGCTTCAATAATGTCTTCGCGCAATTTAAAATGATAATTCAGGTTCCCCTGACTAATCTTCATCTCAGCTGCAATTCTACGCAAAGTAATATTTGGAACTCCATATTTATTAAAGAGCTGAAGCGCTGTAGCTAAGATTTTGTCTCGGGTTTTCATTGTTTTTAGTAAACTTGACCTAGAATCAGATGGTTTTAGTAACTTTGACCTAAAGTTAGTAAAAATAGTGCCATGAAACGCAAGCATTTATTTGAATTCGAAGATCAGCGCTGGTTCCCTGATTTCCTTCGTAATTATTTGACTGATTTCCTTCAGTTTGTTTCCAACAAGTTTAATGTCTACAAAAGAATTGTTCCATTGTTGTCAGAAACATTGTCGAAAAGCGGAAACTCTACCATTGTAGATTTAGCTTCAGGAGGTGGTGGTGGATTGATTAGCCTGGTTTCCGCATTGGAAAAAGATCATCCGGATATAAAAGTGGTTCTGACAGATTTTTACCCGAATGAAAAAGCTTTTGCTTTCACTGCCAAACAATCAAATAGATTCACCTACAGAACAGAAAGCGTTGATGCGATGAATGTTCCGTCCGATTTGGTTGGATTAAGAACCCAGTTTTTATCTCTGCATCATTTTCGTGAAGAAGATGCAGTGAAGATTCTTCAAAACGCAGTGAATGCTGGGAGCGCAATCGCACTATTCGAATCCCAGGAACGAAATCTGAAAAGTGTCATTGCAATGATTTTTTCTCCGTTGAATGTGCTTTTCGTAACGCCATTTATTCGCCCGTTTTCAATCGGAAGAATCATCTTCACTTATATTATTCCCTTCGTTCCGTTATTCGTTCTGCTCGATGGAATACTATCGGCACTTCGCACGTACACCATTCCTGAAATGGAAGAACTGGTGAGCAGGGTGAAAGGTCATGAAAATTACAATTGGAACATCGGGAAAGTAAAATCAGGGCCGGCTACAATTTTACACTTGATTGGTGTTCCGAGAGAAAATTAATCAGGATTGTTACAGGATAAGAGTATATATTCAACGGTGCTGTAGTTACAGGCTCTGAACAGCATATCCTATTAATCCCAGGATCATTGTAAGCCAAATCCATCTTCCGGCTTTTATAATGTCCAGGCGTGTTTTGCATTTTGAGAGTAAATAAATGTAGTGCAAATGACCAATAGTCAATACCAGATTTGTAATCCATAAATAAGGAGCAAAAACAGACAATAGAATAAATCCGGTAAGGTTGATTGCCAGGAAAGCGTATACAACTTTCATAGCGTTTTTTGGACCAATTACAATAGGAAGCGTTCTGCAGTTATCTGCAATGTCGCCGTCGATATCTGAAATATCTAAACTCAATTCTCTCGGAACAATAATCGCGAAAGAAAGCGCTGCGTACAAGTAAATCAATAAGTCGATTTTTGGGTTTTGAAGAATCACAAGAGTATCTGCAAGATAGAATTTTAGCGTTAATGGTATAGCTGCAGTAATCAGTGCAATAAGGATGTTTCCCAATAATGGCGAACGTTTGAAATATACATCGTATGTTATGGATGCAATATAAACAAGTGTTGCGATCCACCACCAATCATGAAACGAAGAAATTGAAATCCAAATGGTAAGCATTACAATTGCGCATGTCAGCAGCGTGAAAGTGATCCAGCCTTTTCTCAAAGAAATAACCGGCCCTAAAGCCTGAGTATGGGGTTTGTTTACCTGGTCTATTTTGTAATCCATTAGATCGTTAAGCACGCAACCGGCAGCAATTAAAAGTTGCACACAAAAGCAGAGTAAGGCAAAATCAACGATATTCAGTTGATCACTGAGGTTGATAGTTTTGGCGTGATAATAAACAATAGAAAACAATCCTACAAAAGGAATGATTACAACCACTTCATGAAACCAACGCATAAGTTTTAAATAGGCAATAACTGTTTTCATAGCGTTTGTTTCGAAAACGTTTTTGTAAAGTCAACCAAAATGCGAAGCCACAAATTTCGTTTTGCCAGTTTTTGAAAATCGGTGTACGTTGATTTCACTACCCAATGTGTTTTTCCGTTGTGCTCAGTTTGTCGTACCGGGTTGAATCCAATTCGGATATATTTGGTCAGTAACTTTTCCCGAGGTTCGCTTCGTGCCATAAGGAAAATAGTTTTTTTCCCATGTAATCGAACAATTTCAGCATAGAATTTTGCGAAAACGAGATCCCGGTGTTTTCGATATAAAGGGTTTTCAACGTTTCCGGCTAATCGATCAAAGAGGCAGATTTCCTGATTGTGTATTTCTAATTCCTCTTCCGGTTCAAATTTTCCCTCACCTTCAATAGTCTGTATTATTTTTTTTCGATCAAAAATTCCACGAGATGAAAGCAACGGTGTTTTCGTCCTTCTATGGTAGATAACCGTAATTTGGTATGGCTCCGACATGTCTTCATCAGAATAAAACTGTTCCGATTTAATCATCTTCACATTTTGAAATGCTTCTTCTCTCAGGAACGTTTCCATTTCCAGTATCCCTGAGTGAGATTTGGTAACT
Organism: uncultured Flavobacteriales bacterium; assembly: GCA_946479985.1. Next base: position 10,032 of record CAMLIF010000038.1, on the reverse strand, counting down.
CGCTTTCCGGCCTGTTTGTCAAAGTTCGCCCAGACCGTTGTAACTGCAATTTTACGGGTCATTAAACAAATGAAAACCAAAACAGCCAGTATGAATAAGAGAAAAATGCCAACAACAATAAGCGTAGTCATGAGTTAGTTTACAATTCTTTGGTTTTAGAATGATTAAATTGAAGTCAATATTTAAGCGTTAAGATACGCTTTTGACTTTTGACAGCTCAATTTTACAATTTCAGTTTTTAATTCACAAACCTATGCAGTATCTTTGCTCACTGAAAATTAGAGCAATTCATAATTATGAGCAATACAACAGAAAAATTAGCTTACAAAGTAAAAGACATTTCACTTGCTGAATGGGGACGTAAAGAAATCGTTTTGGCTGAAGCAGAAATGCCAGGATTAATGTCGTTGCGTGAAGAGTACGGAGCAAGCAAACCTTTAAAGGGCGCGCGTATTGCTGGTTGTCTTCACATGACTATTCAAACTGCGGTTTTAATAGAAACATTGGTTGAATTGGGTGCAGAAGTTACATGGTCTTCATGTAATATCTTCTCAACTCAGGATCACGCTGCTGCTGCAATAGCTGCTGCCGGAATCCCTGTTTTCGCATGGAAAGGAATGAACGAAGAAGAGTTTGACTGGTGTATCGAGCAAACAATTTTCGCTTTCGAAGGTGGAGAACCATTGAACATGATCTTAGATGATGGTGGTGATTTAACGAATATGGTTTTTGACCGTTTTCCTGAATTAACAGCTGGAATTAAAGGATTGTCTGAAGAAACTACAACAGGAGTTCTTCGTTTATATGACCGTAAGAAAAACGGAACTTTGGTTATGCCTGCAATCAATGTAAACGATTCAGTAACTAAATCAAAATTCGATAACAAATACGGATGTAAAGAGTCTTTGGTAGATTCTATTCGTCGTGCAACTGATGTAATGATGGCTGGAAAAGTAGCTGTTGTTTGTGGTTATGGTGACGTTGGTAAAGGTTCTGCTGCTTCATTGCGTGGAGCTGGTGCTCGTGTAATTGTTACTGAGATCGATCCGATTTGTGCGCTGCAAGCTGCAATGGACGGATTTGAAGTGAAAAAATTGGACAACTGTGTTAATCGTGCAGATATCATTGTTACAACAACAGGTAACAAAGACATCATCGTTGGTCGTCATTTCGAGAACATGAAAGACAAAGCAATCGTTTGTAATATCGGTCACTTCGATAACGAAATTGATATGGCTTGGTTGAACAAAAATCACGGTTCTACGAAAAACACGGTAAAACCTCAGGTTGATGTTTACACGATCAATGGAAACGACGTGATCATTTTGGCTGAAGGTCGTTTAGTTAACTTAGGTTGTGCAACTGGTCACCCCTCATTCGTAATGTCGAATTCATTTACAAACCAAACATTGGCTCAGTTAGAGTTGTGGGAAAACCACGCTAACTACGAAAACGATGTGTACGTTCTTCCTAAACACCTGGATGAGAAAGTAGCTCGTTTACACCTGGCTAAAATTGGTGTTGAATTGGATGTTTTAACAGAAGATCAGGCAGCATATATCAATGTAACTGTTGATGGTCCGTACAAATCGGATGCATACCGTTACTAAGACTCGCATTGAGCGAAGTCGAAATGACTAAGATCAAAATGCATTGAAAGGAATCTCGCAGGAGGTTCCTTTTTTGTTTATAGACCTCTTAATGCTATCTTTGAACTGATTTTTTAATTCAACAAAACTTAACATGAAACTTAAACATTTTCTATCTTTTTTAGTACTTCTAATCTCCGGTGCAGTGTTCTCTCAAATGGGATTCTCAGCAAAAGTACCTCTTCACACTGACTCAATAAAAAGAACATTTTTCGTATATCGAACTGCTGATGATGGCAGATTGGATGATCTTAGTAAGGTGTTGAATGAGGGTTGGAAGCATTCTGAAATTAAATTAATTTCGTTTGAAGAATATGTGGAACTAATACCCGAAGAGGGAGATCTGATTTTTCAAGTTGCAAATAGTTTTAATCAAAGCTTCACACCAAGACAAGTAGACGCTGGTACTGGAAAAGTGATTATTTCGGGAGGTGTTGCAATCAATTCAGTGAATTTTTGGCTGAGCGCGGCTCTATATTCAAGTGATAAGAATTTTTCTCAGATAGCCTCTGCTAATCTTGCAGTGGAAGAATCATTAATTGTTGATGTTTGCAGCAAAACGAAAACTCCCTTAGAAATATTAACTAGTACATACACGAAGGTTGAAATTTATAATTGGGACTTGGCTTATTTGTCATCATTTACAGCTATGTGCTCACAATTTATCTTTGACCCATACTTGAATTTGTCAGAAACTCCAAAAGCTGATCTGGCGAAACTTAAAACTCAAAAACTGTATATTTCTGATGCAGTGAATGTGGATTTAAAGCGATTGGCAAATAAAGATGAAAGAGTCGACAAATCGAAAAAAGTTCAGGCAGCTTATAAATTGAGTTCTGAAATAGTGTCAGCTGAAAAATTGGATAAAATGGCCCTTGAAGGTTCTGAAGAGATCGTCATGTATTTTATTCGTTTTGGAGATGGCTGTTATATCTTAGTTCTTGATTTGAAAACCAAATCAATTCTTTATCGTGCTAAATCGAAAAAATATAAATACAATGTCGAAACGAAGGATTTAAAGAAACTTAATAAGGCAATAAGTAAATCCTAATTTTTCACTGTTTTACAATTTCAATGGGCGAATGATATTAAAAGGAATCTCGAAAGAGGTTCCTTTTTTTGTGTTCATACGCACGCGCGTTCCATGGGGATTAATCCCCATGAAAACGCGCGTGCATTGCAAGAGAATCATTAATTTTACCGTATGCAGCTTTCGGAAAGATTTAAAACTATTGACTGGACTTCACTGAAGACCATTTTGTTTGTTGGACTGGTAATTCGTTTAATCGCCGCTATTTTTTCGGAGGGTTACGCCAATCACGATGACCATTTCTTAATTATTGAAGCCGCAGGATCGTGGGCTGACGGGTTCGACTACAACCATTGGCTTCCATGGAACAAACCGGCCGGATCCCTACCGGAAGGACATAGTTTCACTTATGTCGGGTTAAACTATATTTTCTTCTCCTTGTGTAAGGCAATCGGAATTTCAGACCCAAAATTACTGATGCTGATCAATCGTGTGATCCACGCACTGCTTTCCTTGCTCATTATCAAATTCGGGTACTTAATCACCGAAAAATTATCGAATAAAAAGAATGCTGTTTACGTGGGCTGGGTGCTGGCATTATTCTGGGCATTGCCCTTCCTTGCGGTTAGAAACCTGGTTGAAGTTGTCAGTATTCCGTTCCTGATGTGGGCCGTTTGGCTTTCTCTGCAGGAAAACCGAAAAAACGCTTTGTTTTATGCCGGATTGTTAATCGGAGTAGCTATCTCATTCCGTTATCAGATTGCCATTTATGCAGTAGGATTGGGAATTTACTACCTCTTTAAAATGGAATGGCGAAAACTGATCTTAATGACTGCCGGTTCGCTGGTAATGTTCTGCCTCACACAAGGAGTGGTAGATTATTTTATTTGGGGTTATCCGTTTGCTGAGTTTAAAGGCTACGTTGTTTATAATATGAATGAAGGCGTTGGCTATATGAAGAACAGCAATTACTTCATGTATTTTTATGTGTTATTCGGTTTCATGTTATTCCCGCTCGGAATTTTGGCACTTATTGCCTATTTCAAAGCGGCAAGAAAATACCTGGTGCTGTTTATTCCGACGTTCGCCTTTTTATTGTTCCATTCCGTTTTTCCTAACAGACAGGAACGTTTCATTCTGACCATTTTCCCGTTAGTAGTAGTTCTTATCTTTTTAGGAATTGAGCAGCTTCGAACGCGCAAATTCTGGAATGGTTTCTGGAAAATTTCGTGGGTTGCATTCTGGATTCTCAACATTCCCCTGTTGTGTCTAATTACAGTTATGCCGTCTAAAAAATCGCGTGTGAACACCATGTACGCATTGCACGGAAAAGTAAAAGGAAACGAAAGCATTCTCATTGAAGCAACAGGTGAAACGAATCCGGAAATGATGCCGTTCTTCTATTCGGGTAAATGGAGTTATGCTATTTCCGAAAGATGGAGTACCGATACAATCAATCCGCCGAGTTATTATACGCAGCAAAAACAGGATTACATCTTCTTTTTCGGTCAAAAAAACCTTCCTGAAAGAATTGAAAGTTTCAAAACATTCTACCCGAATATGCGAAGAGAAGCTCAGATTGAACCAAGTTTTGTAGACGAATTCCTGCATGGGATCAACCCGCGAAACTCCAATTCGTATGTTGAGATCTGGAAGACCGAAGCGAAATAATCATTGCTGAATAAAAGTCTTGTACTTCGTTTTAGACCAGTAAATGATCAGGTTTGTTTCTTTTGTTCCTTTTAATTGAATGGCCGGATTGGTTATTGAAACCTTTTTCTTCGACTGATTAAAAATTGTTTTCCCTCGGAAAATAAACCAACTTGGGAAATTGGTAAACGATGAACCCATTTCTGTCGGATTTCCGCAACCCACAATGTAAACCAGATTTTTACCGCTGTTTACAATCATTACTCCTTTTGTGTGATCAACTGTGTTTTCAACAAAAAATGCAATGTCTATCAGTTTGTCGCCGGTAAAATCGGCTTCAAAATAAAGCGGGTTGTAACTCGAAATGATTTTATGTGTTTTGACCTGGGCGGATTTCTCCAGAATTGGTTTTACCCATTCCGGCATGTTTGCAATAACGGTGCTGTCCTGAATAGTTAAACCGGTGATGCTTGCGTCTTGAGCATAAGAGGAAAATGAAAACAGGCAGATGAATAATACGAAGTGTAGCGAACGTTTCATGGCATTGGGATTTATATTGTAATCATCCAATGATAAGAAAAACGAAGTGCGGAAATTTATCAAAAACTTCAAGCGTATCAGGAATTGATCCTTCGGTATTTGAAACAAAGTGAAAGGCTGGAATTAAAATGTAATTTTCTTTGTTTACCATCCTGGTTTTCGAACATAGAGAGTTGTAAATAACACTAATTTTAAAGCAAATAGTAACCCAATGAAAAAATCAAGTCTGCTGATTCTTGTATCAATTTCACTTTTTCTATGTGGATCTTGCCGGAAAGTTGTACCGGTAGAAGAGCGAAATGGTGTAACAGTTTATAGTGCTCTTTGCTCGAACGGAATAATGGATGAAGGAGAAGATGATGTTGATTGCGGACCAACTTGCGTTCCGTGTACCTTAAGCCATGCCGATTGTGATTATGAGCTTGTGGATAATGAAATCCGGATTAGCAATTCCGGGACAGACATCTACAGTTTTCCGGCGCCTTCAATAACAACGGCAATCGTTTCAGGAAAATTGGTGATTACCGGAACCAACGGGAACAAAATAATCCGTGCCACATTTGCCGAAGAAGAACCTACTGTTTTTGCCGGGCACCCGGTAAGTGAATTTAATCTGGAAGCCGGAGAAGTGAAACTGGAATTTGTAAACGGAAGCACTACGAATACTGCTTATTCCGGATCGGTTCATTTGAATCGTGAAAACGGGAAATTAACGATTGAATTCTGTGACATTTTCATGGATATTTCGTCCCAAGGCGGATACGTTATTTCAAATGGCAGATTTCTTTCATCAAACTAATCCCGGATCATGAAACACATAATTACACTTGCTCTGGTATTGGGCGCATCGTTCTCTTTTGGTCAGGAAGAGCCTGAAAAATTGAATCTTTCAAATAAAAACGGCGATGAAAAAGCAATTTCTTATTCCGTTATTTCCGATAAACCTCGTAATCTGAAACTTGCTGCATTGTCAATTCCAATTTGGAACGGAACGGCTTCACCGATTAATTCCTCGCTCTACGATGCAAATGTTGCCGGAACATTTCACTTTTTAAACTTCCAGGTTGCAGCAAGGTACAAATTCGGGTTGGGAGATAAGTTATTACCCGATTCATACGAATTCAGCGAGTATCCGAACCAGGATCATATTTATTCAGTGAATAAAGCGCAGAAAGCACAGGAATTTAATTTAATCACAACCTATTTCTTTAATCTGACTGAAAGTAAAGGGGAGGCGAGAATTCATTTGAAAACTTCCGGAAATACTTCGTATGTAACGGATGTTCCTGTAACATTCTTAAAGAAAATCGGATTTAATGTAGGTTACACTCAGGGGTTTACCTGGTATAATATGAACCGGATGGATCTTTCCGCTGAATTTGTGGAAATTCCCGGTGAAGTACGAACTTTTTCTTCTCTTGCTTCCATGTCAAGTATGCAGACATATAAATTTATTAAAACGGGAATAACATATACACGGGCATTCGATTTTAAAGGAAATTTTGAAGGTTATGGAAATCGTCAGAATTCAGAAATTAAAACCACCTATTTCAACGTGATGTTTGCCGTTCAAAATGAGTTCGATGATGTGTATGCCCCGGTTGGAGCAACAACGCAGAATAATTACTATTACTCAAGCGCTAATGAACGTTATGTTAGTCGCGCATCAATTGACAAGCAAAATAAAAAGCTGGCTATCGGGGCAGAATTCGGACAGAATTTCATGAGTAAGAAATCAGGAGTTTCAATGAATTACGCAGTGAAATATTTACCCGGATTTGTGAAGAACATCAATTTTGCTTTGGAACTTGGTATTGGATATACGTTTAATTTCCTGGCAAAGCGCTAACAGAAATTTATTTAATTCGAAATCCGCAGAATGTTACTGCCGTCCCATTGGATGAGGTAGCCGCGCAATCCCCATTCCGAATTGGCAATCGGTGATCCGTCGTAAAGCGAGAATTGTGCGTCTGAACACGGATCATCGAGCTGTAAAAAATTGTCTTCATTCGTGACTAATCCTGTTTCGCAAGTCCCGGCTTCATCTTCCGGGCTTTGTCTTTCCCATGCTACAAAATCGTCATACGACTTTCTGTAAACCACAATTCCTTTGATGCCTCCGTTTACATAACACCAACCGCCAACTCCGTTTAAAGAAGAGTAGGATGGAAGTGTCATGTCTATTTGAAAATCAAAAGCAATACTGGGAACGGGATGCTGATTATTTTTCTTACACCCTGCAAAAAGGAATAAGGTGAAAAGTAAAAAGATTTGTAACTTCACAACACGCATGAGCTAATTTTTTGGAATGAAGGTAAGAACGTTTTTTCAGTTAATTCTATTGTTTACAGCATTAAATATTGCAGGCTGTAGAAGTTCATCTCCTGAGAACACACCAAGTTCAGTTGAAGAGGCGGAAAAACAAATGGCTAAAAAGGAGAAAAAACAAGCCAAAGCTTCCAAACGCGAAATGAAACAAGCCAAAAAAGCGTTCTGGAAGTTACAGACCAAAGAAGCCAAAAAAAGAATCAAGAAAAGCGAAAAACAACAACGTAAGGCAGCCAAACAACGCAAGAAACAAGGTGCTTACGATTATCAGGACCAGGAGCGGTGGCAGAATTAATTGATCCGACACGGCGGACCAAAATTGAAAAACAACTTCGACCGTGTTCAGTTATCTACTTTTCAATTTTAAATTCTCCATTTTAAATTAAAACAGTTTTTCCCGCCAATTCTCCGCATTTTCTTCCGAAAGCAAATTCAATTTCTTTAAATAGTGCGTGGTTTTTTCAAAAGCAAGCGGATATTCTATACCATCATAATTCCAATCGGTTTGTTTCAACCATTGTTTTACCTGGTCCATTCGCAGGTTATAACGCCATGAAATCACTTCGGCAGTGTGTTTGTCTGTTTTTACTTTTTGAGCACGCTTGTTAACAACCTTGCACATTTCAGTAATTAAACCGGAATGTTTTTCAAGAACTTCCTCCCGAACTGCAATTACAAAACAGGGCCAGGGTGTAACAACGTCGTCAATATGTCTGCATTTACCTTGTTCCACAAACGGAAAAGTAGTGTATCGCTCCCACAAAAAAGCCTGGGCTTCATTGTTTTCCAATGCCCACAGACCACCATAAATATCTCCTATGACATTGAATTTCAATTGGTCTAATTTCCAGTTTTCCTGATCAGCTAAAACGTATGACATCAAATGTGATCCTGAACCAAAACGAGAAATAGCAAAGGTTCCGTTCTTCAAATCGTCACGGGTTTCAATAGATGATTTTGCGGGTACATGAATTCCCCAATGTAACGGACTCACTACATAAACTTGTACAATTTTCGCTTTCAATCCTTCCAGAATGGCTTTTGTAATTCCCTCTGTTAGAAGAACTGCAATGTCAATTGAACCACTTTCCAGCCCGCGAATCATTTGTCCTGTTCCACCGGTCATGTCGGACCAATGCAGGTTTAACCCGATTTCATTGAATTTACCTTCTTCAATTGCCAGTCTCCAGGGTAAATTGAAATGCTCGGGAACACCCCCGATTTTTAGTCCTACTGTGTTCATTTTTCAAACAAATATCTAAATAAAATATATTTTCTGAACAAAGGTAAGAAAAAGCATTCTTCCAGGTTGAGAAAGCCGTTTATAGAATCGTGGTGCTTTTGAATTGCATATCGAACAAACGTTTATAGTAACCTTCCTGTTCCAGCAGTTCTTTGTGTGAACCTGATTCTTTAATTTCCCCTTTTTCCAAAACAATGATTCTGTCGGCGGCCTGAATAGTCGACAATCTATGCGCAATAACAATAGAAGTTCTTCCCTTTGTTATTTCCTGGGTTGCTTTTTGGATCAGGGCTTCAGATTCACTGTCGACACTTGAAGTGGCTTCGTCCAAAATCAAAATATGCGGATTGTAAACGTATGCTCTGATAAATGCAATGAGCTGACGCTGACCAACAGATAAAATTCCACCGCGTTCACCAACTACAAAATCATAACCGCCGGGAAGTTTCTCAATAAAGTCGTGAGCACCAACAGCTTTTGCCGCAATAATCACATCATCACGTGAAATGTCTTCGTTTCCTAAAGTAATGTTGTTATGAACGGTGTCGGAAAATAAGAACACATCCTGAAGAACAATGGCAATGTTCCGTCGTAAAACGTTCAGATCAATATCGTTCAATTCGGTTTCGCCAATATGAATGGTTCCTTTTTGATATTCGTAAAAACGGCTCAGCAAATTTACTATTGATGTTTTTCCTGCCCCTGTAGCTCCTACAAAAGCGACCATCTTTCCCGGTTCGATGGTCAAATTCAGGTTTTTAAGTACCCACTGCTCGTCGGTGTAGGCGAAATACACGTCTTTCAACGTCAGAGGTGCCTGGAAATTACAATCTGTAACGTTTCCTGCAAGTTGTGTGTGTTCAACTGTATCAAGAGCTTCTAAAACACGTTCGGCGCGTACAATTCCACGCTGCAGAATGTTGTACTTATCTGCCAGCTGGCGAATAGGTCGATAAACCATTTGAATATAGAGGGTAAATGTGACGATCTGACTGTAATAATCGCCTTTAGTCTTAGCTTCCACATTTCCCGTTGCCATTGCCACCCAAACAATGAGGAATGCAATGGATAGTGAACTTAAGATCTCAACCACCGGAAAGAAAATGGAAAATGCCCAAACGGCGTTTATGTGTGCAGTGCGATGTTGTTTGTTCACCTCGTCGAAAGCCTTCATCTCATGCTTTTCCCGGTTAAACAATTGCACAAGGCTCATTCCGGTTAATCGTTCCTGGATAAATGTATTGAGCTTAGATACCGCGCTGCTTTCCTGCTGAAATGATTTGCGCATAGCTTTCGCGAAAATGCGTGTGGCAATAAGCAAAATTGGAATTGGCACGAGCGTTAATATTGACAGGTACCAGTTTTGGAAGAACATGTAGCTGAGAATGAAAATCAGCATCAGCATGTCGCCGAAAATATCTATGAATCCGGCAGAGAAAACCTCAGAAATAGCTTCAATATCTGAAACAACACGCGTTACCAGATTTCCAACCGGAGTTTTGTCGAAATAGCGCATCCGGAACGTAGTCAAATGGTTGAACAGATTAATTCTCAGATCTCGAATGACCGATTGTGCAAAGAGATTTGAAAAG
>CAMLIF010000037.1 GCA_946479985.1 uncultured Flavobacteriales bacterium | reverse complement strand
ACTGGTTCCCGACCGCATTTCCGAAGTTGTCTTTGTGCTGCACAGAGCGTTCAACCTGCACTTCGCGTGTTTGACCGGAAACTTCGTCGTACTTTTTCTCAGTCACTGTTTCTGTTACGGCACTTTTAGCTGCGCAGGCGTTGTATTGTCCCCAACTCAGGGAAGTTGCGTAAACGCACAAGCTTAGAATAATTGCTTTTTTCATGATGAATAAATTAATGATTAATAGATTGGGATCCTTTATTTTCTTCCATCTAAGTGGCTGATTAGCTTTTATTACCACGAATGCACGAATTAAAACTTTGATAAACGTTCCGCAATTCGGCCACTAGTGGCCACAAAATTCGTGCATTCGTGGCTTATATTTCTCCAGAAGTGGAGAACGGAATCATGTTATTTTTCGGTGTCTTTTTTGAATTCGTCTGAAACAACTTCATCGCCGAAGCGTTCGAAATTTGCCAGCCACGCTGCTGCATTTTTTATGTAACGACCGGTTCCTGCCGAATCCCATTTGTAATAAAGCCGCGTAAATCCGCCGTCAATTATCAATCTGTGCTGCTGATCGTCGACCATTGCCGCAACAACACCTCCGTCGGTGCTCCACATTAAAGGAGTTGTGAGTTGGTTCGGGTCTACAACGTGTGAAATAGTGATTCCTTCGTAAAAAGTTTGAATTCCGGTTGAGATCAGGTGGTCTTTGCGAATACCTGTTTGGATTGAATCTGATTTCAATCCGAGTGTTTTGTCGCCGTAATAATCTCCGGTAAGGTTTGCCCCGATGAGGTAATTAGCTACGAAATTGGCATCGGCGTTACACGGATCATTATCGCCCCAGATATAAACGCCTTTTCCTGTTTCGTAGAAATCTTTCATCACTTTTGCATGTTCTATGTTTAGTGTAAGCGAAGTAGAAGAAATTACCCACAATTGGTTGGCTTTATCAAGTGCTTCTTTCAGATCTTTCGGATCCGGGGCTCCGTTAAAACGATAAACGGAAAATCCTTTTTCAGCCAGCGCTTTTCTCGGTCCTTCAAAATCGAACGGATAAAGCTGTACTACTACAATGGTTTGCCCGTTAAAAGCACCGTCAACAGCTAAATCGTATTGGTTTCCTTCAACGTTTCCGTAGCTGTCTTTCTGTGCTACTTCCACTTCTCTGTAAATGATTTCTGTGGTTCCGGTAGTAGTGTTAAATGTAGATTCGGCTTTGGGCTCGGTGATTACGCTTTTAGCCGCACAGCTGTTGTATTGTGCTGTTGACTGAAAACTCCATAGAGTTATTCCGATCAAAAGAGTTAAAGTTGTTTTCATAGGATCAATGTTTTGTTCGATGAGAGATTACAAGCTCCTCAAAGAAAGGTTCATTGATAAAAGGAGAAAAAGATCTGTAAATAGATTGAATTGTTCGAAAACACTCAGATACAAGCGGAATTATTTTTTTCTTTTACGACGAAGCAAAGAACGTGTTTTCGTTAATGGTCCGTTGATCGGATAGCGTCGTTTTTTGCTGATATTGTTTACCACAAGTGCAAACAACAGTAAAATCAGAACTCCCGAGAGAACGGGAGACAAAACATAGAGATATCCCAGGGTTTTAATTTTTGCAGTTCCGATTACAGCGATGAGAGCAGTTGCGCCGCCGGGTGGATGAACGGTTTTCGTGATTTGCATGAAGACTACCGCCAATGCAACAGCCAATGGTGCTGAAATCCAGATAGGATCAGGAATGAGTTTATAAACAGTGACTCCGACAATGGCAGAAATTAAATGTCCGCCTACCAAATTTCTGGGTTGTCCCAGCGGACTTTTTATTGCGCCGTAAATAAGTACACTCGAGGCTCCGAATGAACCGATCAGGAAAATGTTTTCAATATCTGAGAAACTGTGGCTTTGAATCCAGGCAATACTTCCGATTCCGATAAAGGATCCTAGAAATGCCCAAAAATGTTCGTTCAGATCGAAAGACAGCTGCTTATTGAAGTGGTAACGGGTAATACGAACTTGTCGTCTTAATTTTTGATACATAGTGAAAGTACTGCCCGCAAATTTAGGGATTCTAACCGGAAGAACCCGATTCAAGTGTTTCGCAGCAATTCGGAATCAACTTTGTTTCTTCTTCTTCAATGCCTTGAAGCTTTCCTTTTTCAATGAAATGTCAAAATCACCCCTTCCTCCAATGAGAATTTGAATGTTGTCTTTTGTAAGATGAATATCCAGGTCATCAATTCCCAGTTTGTCTACTTCAATGTCAGCTCTTTTGGCCAGCTTACTTTTCCGGATGGCTATTCGTGTAAATTCGGGAATAGATTCCATCAGCTCACCGACATCAAAACTGGAATAATCCCTGACTATTGCTTTCAACTGATCATGCAGTATATCTGTCATGGAGTTCATAACTTCGTCTTCCAGCTGATTTTCAAACGAAACATGCTTAATTGAAATAGTCTGATCTTCTTTTGAAAATTCCGGAATTCCCCGCATGATAACTGTTCCTCTGACTGTTCCGGTATGTTTTACACGTACAAAAATATCGCGTGTGCCATTTGAAACATGAATTTTTTTGATGGTCAAATCAAGCCCTTTTACGTGAAAATCCTTGCCTTCAAGTTCTCTCTTTGCAATCTCATTCAGCTTACTTAACGGGAAAAGACAATGTAAGTATATTTTACTCGATTCATAAGTATCTTGTTTGGTAATCAGCTGAATCTTCTTCGGGAAACGCATCTTCATGATACTGGCCGTATCTTCTGCAAATCTGACATAAACTTTAGCCGATACGATCAGGTCGATACGTAACGAATCTCTCATACTTTTATCAAAATGAACCCCAAGTGTTTTCGGCTGAATCCGCAGGAAAAGATCTTTTTGCTTTTTGGTAGCTTTTATTGACCGCTGAAGCTTATTCCAAATTCTAACGGAAGGTTTTTTGATGTCAATTTTGGAAGACATTAAACTATCCAGTTTTCCTGTAATTTCAGGAGCTTTTTCCAGCATAAGCTCATCAATTTTCTTCTTTAAATTGATGTCGAATCCAAGAAGTTTAACATTGGGTTCCTCCAGCCATTTCACTTCCTTAAGCGTAGTGTTTGTTTTAAACTTCATGTTCTCGTTAAGCCTGAATGCCGATTCCATGGAAGCTTCAATAAGAAAGTTTAATGGTTCATCTTTAAAAAAATGGACTTTTGTTTTGCCGATTACATTTTTAATGAATTGTATTTCAACTCTTAAAGGCACGGATGACTGAAAGCGGCCACCTCTCAAATCGATATTTACGTTTCCAGTCCTTGTTACTTTTAAAATGAGCGTATCCTTTGCATTTTTCATAGGAATTCGCTGATCAACCAGTACTTTCTTAATTTTTGCATTGGCAACTTTCTCAATATCGCCCATTGAAATAAAGAGCGGAAAATTGAGCGTAGTTGTTTTTGGTTCGTAAACTGTTTCCGATTTATTCTTGGTGATTTTCAGTTTTTTATGGCGTGCAATCAGGAGTATTGTCCCAATTGTTACAATAACTAAAAGAAGAATAGCAAGAAATGTTTTTCTTAATGCGTTCATGTGTTTTTAATATTCTCCTCAATAAAAATTATTGATATCAATTTCATCCGGCAAGAAGGTTTCTTTCCTGAAAATTTCGCGAAGCAGATCTCTGGGGTCATCCCATTCACTTGCATATTTATTTTTGGTAACACCTTTCGAATCAACTTCAAAACCATCAGAACCGTAACTATAGACGAAAATCTCGTATTTGTGATCGGAAAAATGTGCCTCAAACTCATCGGAATCTTCAGGGTTCATTTCCCAAATACTTTGAAGGAAATAAATCTCGTGATCGTTTTTGTTGTAAATCTGGTAAGATAATTCGTTGCTTGTTAGAACTTTTTCCATGTTTATTTGATCATCTTGCAAAGAGACAAGATAAGTCTCTACAGAATATCCCGAACCTCCGCCAGAGCTGAACCAACCTAAATAGAGCTTTCCATCAGCGGTTAAGTCATTACCGGCTTTAAATATACGCGGAAGGTCATACCCGAATTTTTTCGCGTAGATGATCTTTTCGTTTTTATAGAAAACCAGTGTGATCGGCGAATCACTTGAAAAAGCATACTCGTCCAATTCTCCAACATCTTCTAAATGTTCGTTCTTTTTGTCGTAAAGCACCTTGATTGTGTAGGTTTGTCCGTCAATATTCACATGTTCGTAAACAGAATCAATCCTGAAAATTTCCTCACTGGAATAATACGATTCCAGGGTACAGTTATTTTGAGTGAACCCCGTAAAAGCATACATAACGAAAGCGATGAAAAGAAAAGACTTTGTATTCATTGTTCCCATAATTAGAAGTATTGTTTTGGCTTTTCTGTTTTCGCTATTGAAGTTAAGGATTTCTTCCGGGATTATTGGTCGGGGCGAATAATTATTCGCCCCGACCTGTTGATGCCAACTAGAATGAAAAATAATACCCCAGGTTTATCCCGGCATTATATAATCGGATCGAAATAGGATTCGTCTCAACAATATCCGTTAAACCATAGCGAACAGTAGGTTCCAGTCTAATTGTCATGCGATCGGTAAACCTGTAACTGATTCCAGCACTTAAAGCAGCAGACAAGGTTGCCGGTTTATATTCGTAATCACTTTCGGTTTGACTTTCTTCATCACGATCGGAAAAATGAATAACACTCTTGTCGATTTCTTTGATAAAAAGGTTTGTAACGAATCCTGCTGAGCCAATGAACTGAAGCTTTTTCTTTCCGAAAGTAAAATTTGCCCTTAGAGGGATATCAATAAAATGATAATTGTAAATGAAATCAGCTGTGCCGGCGTTCTCCGGATTTTCAACTGTAGTAACCGGAATGTTCGGCATCCGATATCCTTTGTTTGAATATTGGAGACCTAGCTCAATACCAATATGTCTGCTAAACATAAAACTGCTGTTTATTCCGGTTGTATAACCGAACTTCGGTTTGTCCAGTTTATCCTGATCACTGATAATCGATTCTATTAATTGATTTTCACTGTCCGTGGACTCATCGCCGGAATTATTTCGCAGCGCCCGATAATTGTAATCTGCGGAATAATTAACTCCAATCTGCCAGCGACGAGGTTTCGTTAAGGAATCCGAAGATTGGGAAGAACCCGTGAAAGCGAGAAAAGTTGTGATAGATAAGAGGAAGTATTTCATGATGGTTATTTTTTGAAATTTAGATTTGTAGGTAATAACGCAGGAAATTTGATTTTAGTTTGGGGAGATATTTTTCATTTAATCTAAAGTTCATTTTCTTCTTCAAAAATGAACTTTACTTTTTCGGCATAACCTAAAGTATGTAATGTAGATCTTAACATTAGTTTTAGAGCTTTCTTTCCAGCTGTTGTTTTGAAATACATTTCTCTATTTCGGGCATCTTTCTCAAATAGATAGAATTCACAGAAAATAAGTTTTAGTGGTCTTCTGTTGGCTGTGCTTTTTGTTCCTCCAGAATTATGATTCTTTAATCTGTTTTCCAAATTGGAAGAATATCCTGTGTAAAGCATTGCATCTTTCTCGCTGAACAAAATATAGGTACAAAAGGGGAGTGGTTGTGTCATATTTGAAGATAGTAAGAATCTCCGAAAATTCCAATCGGCATTCCGGTAGCAGATGTCGTGCCTCCATCGCTACGGTCCACTACGAAGCGAAAAAGCCACCCCGATATGGGATGGCTTTTTCTGCTTCTGTAGTGGGGAATGACGGATTCGAACCGCCGACATCCTGCTTGTAAGGCAGGCGCTCTGAACCAACTGAGCTAATCCCCCGTAATTTTATTTCTTGTTTTTAACGTCGCAACCGTTGTTGTTAGACGGGTGCAAAGATAGACACCAAATCTTTATTTGCAAGCTATTTTGCAGAAAAAAACGAAAAAAAATCGTGAGCTAAAAAGAATGAGCCGCAGATTACAATTGTATCGGCTTTATTTGCAGCTTGTTGTGCAGCTGAAAATGCTGCCTGAACTGAGGTGAAAAAAAGTGCATTTTCACAGTGAAAATCGTTGAAATCGTCTTTTAATACATCAATCGATTTGGATCTCGGATTCTCAAACGTGGTGAAATAGTAATGTGCTTTGCGTGGCAATTTGGTTTTAATCGATTCAACAGATTTATCAGAACTGGTTCCGTAAATGATATGAAGTGCTCCGTTCCTTTTCGGAATCGATTGAAAAAGTGCTTCAATTCCTGCTTCATTATGTGCGCAGTCGAGCAGGGTAAGAGGCGATTGATTCAAAATCTGTAATCGACCGAAAAAACCGGTATTAGAACTCAGATTTTGAATTCCCCTCAGAATCTGTTCGTCAGAAATACTCCAGCCGAGTTCGTTCAGCACATCAAGCGCCGTTTTCACAATGGAAAAATTCATTTGCTGGTACCCAATTATGGAATCCGGAAATGATTTTAGTAAATCAGCTTTAAACAGTTTTGAATTGCGTTCAACCACTATTTTCTCGAATATAGGAAGTGTTTCCGGATCAGCTTCACCAATAACTAAGGGAACGTTTGGTTTGATAATTCCGCCTTTTTCAAAAGCAATCTCTGCCCGTGTAGAACCCAGAATATTAGTATGATCCAGCGAAATATTGGTAATGATCGAAATTTCGGGAGTAATGACATTTGTTGCATCTAATCGTCCGCCGAGGCCAACTTCGGCAACAACCAGCGTACAATTATTTATTCGAAAGTATTCCAGTGCCATCACCCAGGTCATTTCGAAGAAAGACGGGGCAATTGTCCAGTTATGACTAACAACTTTATTGCAGAAATCTACTACAAATTGTTCGTCAACCTGTTTTCCGTTCATGCGGATTCTTTCTGAAAAATCGATGATGTGAGGTGAACTGAAGCAGCCAACGGTTTCACCCGATTCCATGAAGATGGACGTAAGCATTGCGCTGACAGAACCTTTTCCGTTGGTTCCTGCAACATGGAAAAAGCGTAGTTCTTTGTGCGGGTTTCCGAAAAACTCGAGTAATTCTTCTGTATTCTTGAGTCCCGGATTGTAGGCCTGAGCTCCCAGGTTGTGATAAGCCGGGAATTGCTCAAACAACCAGTCACAAGCTTCTGAATACGATGCAAACTGCATTTATTTTGCTTTATAACGGTAGATGATTGTTCCTTCCTGCAATTCCTTAGATGATAGATCAAAGTGCGATTTAAGGGCATATTTCGTTGCGTTTTCTTTGATACAGCCATTCTCACTGGTGGAGTAAATAACAGTTGCAGAAATCACTTTTCCGGCACCGTCTACTTTGATTTTTACCTTAACCGTTGCATCCACTTCATTTCCGCATGTATAAGCGGGAGGAGGTACATTTCTGTCGTTGTCTTCAAATGCCTTGCGGTTATCACTGAATATCCAGGTAACGCTTACATTTCCCTGGTTACTTGTTTTTGTGCCGGCAGGAGCACCGGTTCCGCCCGGGGTTGCTTTTTCCTTTGCTTTATCTTTTATCTTTTTTATCTCTTTTTCGGTATCGTCTTTTATCTTTTGACGTTTCGCCTCGCCGTCTAATTCATCGAAAAAACCCTGTTCCAAAGCAGCTTTATATTCCTCGGGAGTCATGTTTTTTTCCTTTTCAGTTCGCGGAGGTCTGTTTGTAGTTCTGTCAGGACTATCACTAACTTCCTGCGAACCTTCACGCGCCTGAGGCAGACCGTCTCCGTTCGCACCACTTTGATTAAACGCAGAAGGAGGGGCTTCGTCTACCTGGTTCTCCATATCCAACGCAAACTGTGTTGTATCAACATATTGACTGGATTTATCCAGAACCTTAGAATTATCCGGTCCGCCGCCAAAACTAATAGCCCGTGCACCAAGATAAATGGCTAAAACGGCGCAAACACTAAGTATAATAATTACTACCAAAAAACTTTGCTGAGTACGCAGTTTATAGGCTCCGTAGGCTCTGTTTGTTGTAAGGCGAACGGCATTTTTTTCCTCCAGCTCTTCCCATTCACTTCTGTCAAGAAACTCTATTAGACTTATCGAAACAATAATAAATATGGAAACCAGAAGCATTCCCATAACTAGTTGGCGCTAATGTGAACTATAATAGTTCTTGTAATAATCTTAGCTCCTTTAACTGCATTGTAACGTGTGTCACGGGCAACTATACCGGCAACTTTCTTAATAAGGAGTTCATTTGTTGTGGTTGTTCCGGCGCGAACAACTGCCGGTGTACCAACAATTCTTCCGGTTTCGTCAATACGGATATTGAACTTAATATTACAGTCTTCGTCAGAATGAATTTCTCTTGTATTGGGTTCCGAAATACGATTACGGGCAACCGTACCTTTTCCGCCGCCGTCACCATCTCCGTCACCTTTACCGTCATCTTTTCCTAGACCACTTCCATTTCCACCACCTTTGCCTGTGCCTGAACCACCATTTCCTCCAAATAATGGTTCATCCGGATCCGGGTTTTTGGTACTTGAGGGGTTCTTGTTTGGTTTCGTTGTATTGGTATGGTTTGAACCTCCGGAAGCATGACTGTAATTGGAATTGTTAGTTTGGGCAACTTCTTCCATTTGTTCTACAAACTTGTCTGATTTTGGAGCATTCACTTGTTCTCCGCCACCGCCACCACCGGCATTAACAGTTTCAGGAAGTGATGCTGCTTCCAGTTCAATAAACTCAGCTTCCATATCCTGGTATTTCAATTGCTCAGGAAGCGGAGGCATAGGAATACGATAAGTCAAAAAATGAAGCACTAGGAATGCAATGGTCGCTGTTCCTATTGCAACTACCGCCGCTAAACGCCGGTCTTTCGATAATTCAACTGCTGCTATCATAATCTGTTTATTTAAATTTACCCCGCTTTTGTTGCAATGACAAATTTGAGGTTGTTTTTTGATCACATTTGAAGCAAGTCTATCAATAACTGAACCTCAATATCTTTAGCCGGACGAAGAACAACCGTTTGGTCGCCTCGTTTCGTGGTTTCCTGTACAATTCGTTCTTCTAATTGTTCAATTGGAACCGGGTCTTTATCCATGTAATACTGCTTTTCACTGGTAATGGTTACAGTAAGATGGTTCTCCGGGGTAGTTTCTGTTGTCTTCGCATCCGGAAGCGGAACTTTGATCACATTCGGGTTTGCCATTGTTGAAATAATCAAGAAGAACAAAAACAAAAAGAACATGATATCACTCATCGACGATGATTCGACGTGAGGAACAGACTTTTTTCTTCTTTGAATAGCCATTAGTTCGGACGTTGAATGATATTAACAAACTCTAAATTCACTTTCTGAGCACGTAATACAAACTTGTCGATTAACGCATTCAAACCATGGTAAGCCGCATAAGCTACAAGTCCTACTGTAAGACCTGCGCCTGAACAAATCATCTTTTCATACAAACCACCTGAAATGGTACTGATGGAAATGTTTCCGTCGGTTGAGATATTATAGAAAATTTTAATTACACCGGCAATTGTTCCAATGAAACCAAAGATCGGAGCAATACTGGCAATCATGCTCAGCTGTCCCATTCCTTTTTCCATTTTTCCAATTTCGATATTAACCACTTTCTCCATGTTCGACTCAATTTCAGAAACAGGTCTTCCAACGGTCATAATTCCTTCCGTAACAACAGCCCCAAAAGATGTTTGATCGTGAGCAACTGCATTTAAGGATTCTTTTACATTTCCTTTCGACAATTCTCCGCGAACACTGTTGATCAACCCAGGATTGAAGGTTGTAACTCGTTTAATGTATCGGTAACGTTCAATAATCAGGTAAATCACATAGAAAAGCAGGAGTGTAATCGGAACCATGAAAACTCCACCTTTCATGATGAACTCAAACCAGGAAACTTCATCGCCTGGTTTTGGACCATTCGCTTTTTCCGCAACTTGATTTGCAGTGTCAGTACTAATTTGAGCTATACTCAATACAGGAACACTCAGTAGAAATAACAGTAATAAATTCAATTTTTTCATGGGATACAATTGTAGTCTATAATAACTTTCAAAGTTAAATCGAGAAAAGCATTTAAATTTTTGTTCTTACAATAGATATTCACACCATTTTGTTTACGGTAATGAAAGTAAGACCTACAATTGAACGTGAAGATAAGTTATGGTTACGCTGAAAACACGAATTTATGATTTTTTAGTAGCTGAGATTCTTTAATTGGGGCAAACAGAAGTGAAGTCAGGTCAATATGGACAAAGCTTCAGAATTCAATGTTCAGGGGACATACGGCCAAGAGTGTTCCCGGAAAGAAAATACTTTTCTCCAAAAGAAGAATTGATAACGATCAAAGAAAGAGCGGTTAATAACATGAGTATTAATCCGCCCGATTTTTCACTTTCGAAGGAATTGTATAAATAACTTTCGGTGCTTTTCTGCTACCTGTTTTTGCCTCTTTATACCAATTGGTTCAGGGCAATTCCGAACGCTGCTTTTGCAATTCCGGTTTTAGCAGGATTGATGGCATGTGTTTTTACCAAAGCTTCTTTAATTATTGCACTTGTATCATTGAAAATTCCTTCGTCGCTGATGGTTTTCAGGTCGTTGCTCATCAAATAAGCAAAAACACGCGCCATACCGCAGTTAGAAATAAAGTCAGGAATAACTGCTAATTGATTGTCAGCGAAATCGGCGATAGGGCCAAAGAAAATTTCTTTGTCAGCAAACGGAACATTTGCTCCCGCAGCAATAACTTCCATTCCGGCTTTCACCATGCGGTCAACCTGTTCTTGTGTTATCAAACGGGAAGCTGCACAAGGAATAAATACTTCAGCTTTCAGATCCCATATTTTTGCATTCACTTCGTTGTACGACAAAAGATTCGGAGCGTTTAGTTCGTTTCCGTTTTTAGCAAGATATAATGCTTTGATTTCTTCGAAAGTGAATCCGTTTTCGTTGATCAATCCGCCAACACGATCAATAATACCGACAATTTTAGCACCTGATTGAGCTAAATAAAAAGCTGCAGCCGAACCAACATTTCCCCAGCCTTGCACAATCACACGTTTACCAGCGACTGAAGAGGTTGCTGAGCTTGTCGAAGTACCGCCCCAGATTGAGTAATAATGTTCAACAGATTGCGCAACTCCATAACCGGTAATCATATCTGCAATAACCAGTTTCTTGTCAACTGCCGGACTGAATTTCGGATCTTCGATTACTTTCAAAACACCGTAGCGCAACTGACCGATACGATTGATCTTTTGAGATTCGCGCGGTTGAAAATGGCCGTTAAAAACACCTTCCTGCGGATGCCAGATCCCACAATCTTCTGTCATTGGAATTACTTCGTGAATTTCGTCAACGTTTAAATCGCCGCCTGTTCCGTAATAATGTTTCAAAAGCGGAGTAACGGCTGCATACCAACGACGAAGAACTCCTTCTTTACGCGGGTCTTTCGGGTCGAAATTAATTCCTGATTTTGCACCGCCAATTGCGGGTCCTGCAACAGTAAATTTCACTTCCATTGTTTTTGCAAGCGATTCTACTTCTCTTTTATCCAAACCAACACGCATTCTTGTTCCACCACCTGCTGCACCTCCGCGCAATGAGTTGATAACAACCCAGCCTTCAGCTTCTGTTTCAGCATCTTTCCATTCAAAAACGATCTCAGGACGTTTTGTTTCGAATTTATGTAGTAAATCTTTCATGCGTATTTGATTTTATCTAAAATATGAGGTTGCAAAAATAGCTATTTATGCTTGTTGCCATGCGCCTTAGCGGACAATAATTGTTAAGTCTTTGTATCCATCGTGTAAAATTGAACAAAGGAGAATGCGCATTTTATCCTTAACTTATTTAAGGTGTGTGAAGTACGCCACCGCAAACATCTTTTGATGCTCCGGTTACAGATGCCAGGCAATTTGGTTGTCCTTCTAAAAACAACGCCCCGAGTAATGCAAAAATGAGTGCTTCTTTGAAATCGATCAGTTCTTCTTCCACACTAACAAGTTCACCTTTATAGTAGCGGAGCAAACGTTCCATCAGGAATTCGTTTTTGGCACCACCGCCGGTTACAAGCACGCGCGAAACATTGTTCTTGTTTAATTCGTCGCCGATTTTGCTGGCAATATGTTCAACAACGGTTGCCAGATTGCTTTCTATGTCCTTGTCGAATTTTAATAACGGATAGAAATGCTGCTCTAACCATTCCGTTCCCAGTGATTTTGGTCCGTCGGATTCATAATAAGGAAGGCTGTTCAATAAATCGAGGAGGAAATAACTCAATTCTCCGGTACGGGCTATTTCGCCGTTTTTGTCGTACGCCAGTCCTTTAGCATGAACCAATTTGTTTAACGGAAGATTTCCCGGGCAAACATCGAATGCTTTCACCGTTCCGTTCTTAATAATTGAAATATTTGCGAAGCCTCCGATATTTACGAAAGCATCTGCCGTTTTTCCGAAAAGGTAAGCGTCTCCAATTGGAACCAAAGGAGCCCCCTGACCGCCGTAAAGCACATCTTTTGTTCGGAAATCGCCAATAGTTTTAATTCCTGTTTCAACAGCAATGATTGCCGGATTCCCGATTTGGGTTGTATATTTTTTTTCCGGCTGATGAAAAATTGTTTGCCCATGAGAAGCAATAGCATCAATTTCTCCCTTCACCAGTTTGTTCGTTTCGATGAATTCATTAACCGCCCGGGCGAAAAAAAGCCCCAATTCAGCATCCAGCTTCATGATCTGTGATCCCTGAAGGGTTGTAACATTCAATAGTTTCCCAACTAAACGGTCGGAATAGGGAGTAGTACTGCTTGCAATAATTTTGTACGACCAGTCGCTATCGTCGTGTTTTGTGAGCTCAGTATAAACAATATCAAGTCCGTCCAGAGAAGTTCCGGACATTAATCCGATTATTTTATAGGTTCGCATAACTGTAGATTACAAGTTTATAGGTAAATTTGCGTTCTTTAACAAAAATAGAATAAACTCTCATACGAAATGAATTTCGAACTAACAGAAGAACAAAAAGCGGTAAGAGATGCTGCAAGAGACTTTGCTCAAAACGTTTTAAAGCCAGGTGTAATAGAGCGTGACCGTGAACAAAAATTTCCTGTCGAAGAGATGAAACAACTTGGAGAACTAGGGTTTTTAGGAATGATGGTTGATCCGAAATACGGCGGCGGCGGTATGGATACAATGTCGTATGTTTTAGCGATGGAAGAAATTTCCAAAGTTGATGCATCTTCATCGGTATGTATGTCTGTAAACAATTCATTGGTTTGTTGGGGATTGGAAAAATTCGGAAACGAAGAGCAAAAGCAAAAATTCTTAGTTCCGTTGGCAACAGGGGAGAAAATCGGAGCATTTTGTTTGTCGGAACCGGAAGCTGGTTCTGACGCAACTTCTCAGCGTACAACTGCAGTTGATATGGGAGATTACTATTTAGTAAACGGAACAAAAAACTGGATTACAAATGGTTCAACGGCTTCTACTTACATTGTGATTGCTCAAACAAACCCTGAATTGGGTCACAGAGGAATCAACGCGTTGATTATTGAGCGTGGAATGGAAGGATTTATCGTTGGAGCGAAAGAAGATAAATTAGGAATTCGCGGAAGTGATACGCATACATTGATGTTTAACGACGTAAAAGTGCCGAAAGCAAACCGCATTGGTGAAGATGGATTCGGATTCAAATTCGCAATGAAAACGCTTTCCGGTGGTCGTATCGGGATTGCTGCTCAGGCTTTAGGAATTGCCGGCGGAGCTTTTGAATTGGCTGTTGCTTATTCAAAGGAACGTAAAGCTTTCGGAAAAGAGATTTACAAACACCAGGCTATCGCTTTCAAAATTGCTGATATGGCTACTGAAATTGAAGCTGCCCGTTTGTTGGTTTACCGTGCTGCTACTGATAAAGATGCAGGACGTAATTTTGACCAATCATCAGCAATGGCTAAGTTGTATGCTTCTAAAGTTGCGATGGAACAAACAGTTGAGGCGGTTCAAATTCATGGCGGTTACGGATATGTGAAAGAGTACCACGTTGAGCGTTTGATGCGCGATGCGAAAATTACTCAGATTTACGAAGGAACATCTGAAGTTCAGAAGATTGTTATTTCTAGAAACGTTTTGGCTGACTAGCCGGAACCCACTAAAATTCATATTGACCATCTCGGCTTGCCTTGATGGTCTTTTTTTTTTTTTGCCGCGAATGCGCGAATTTTTAGCGCTCGTACCCGAAGCGCTTTTTTGTTGTACATATATTAACTATTTGAATTTAGAAGTACGGAGGTAGCTGAGCGGAGTCGAAGCTAATCCTCTACAGGACTGAAGATAAACTCAAAGCTTGTTTCCGGGTAAGTAGTTGTTTTCAGGCTTCCTTCCAGCTGATGTGTCAACGAATCAATGAGGTCCATTCCAAAACTGCCTTTTCTGCTTGGCTCTTTCCATGTTCCGTTGTCTTTGTAGAGTAAACGGCAGTTCGTTCCTTCCAGGTGATGGAAATCAATGGAAATGGTGGAATCGTCATAAGAATCGAACGCGTACTTTAATGAGTTGGAGATTAATTCATTCAGAATTAAAGCAAGAGGAACAATGGATTTTAAACCAACAGATTCTACTGTACAATCAATTGAGATTTTTACGTCGTAACCACTTTGATAAGAGGAAACCAGGTCTTGTGTTAAACCATTCAGATACTCTTTCAGGTGCATGGTTGAAAGTTCATCGCTTTGATACATTTTTTCATGAATCATAGACATAGCGATAACACGGTGTGTTGCATCCTTGAATTTGGCAATTGCTTCAGGACTTTCAAGTTCTCTGGCCTGCAGACGAAGCAAGCTTGTGATTATCTGCAGGTTGTTTTTTACACGGTGATGAATTTCTTTCAGCATCACAGTTTTTTCTTCATTTTGCTTGGAAATGATATTGTATTGTTCCTGAAGCACTTCCTGTGCCTGGTTTAACTGAACTTTTGCAAATTGTGAGCTCAGATAATATTGATAAACAAGGTAGGCAATAACGGAAAAGCAAACAATGATGTTCACAGCCTGAGCTATAAGATCCGGAAGCTCCAAATCTGTGTTTGGTACCTGTTCCGGACTATTCAGTTTGAAGATCACGAACAAGGATGCGGAAGTACCGTGAATAATGGAAGTTACTATTCCGAATGACGGTCGTAATAGTAAAAATGCAAATAGAATGCTCACTACCATCCACAGGAGGTCGGCAAAATGAGGCTGGTCTTTTATCATCCAAACTCCTATTTGACAAGCTAATACGCCGATAATATTTAATACTACTGCAGGTGCAAAAATGTCTTTTGTGCGTATAATCATGTAGATAGACACATAAATAGCTACTAGCGGCGGAATAACTATCAGCGCTGTGAAATAAGCACCGGTAATTGAAAGTGTTAATTCCAGGATGGTAATAGTGAATGCAAAGAAGACAGTAGACCGGTAAGCTAAGTAGTAGCGGGATAAGTGATCGTAATCATCGGTAGAAATTGGGGGAGGTGTAAATATTTTAGATAACAAATGAGTCATTCATGTAGGATTGGAGAGTGTAAGGCAAAAATAAAACAATGCTTTGAATATGAGTGGTTTCATTTTTCATATTGGCATATTTGATTTTCCATTCTGTTATTCCTAAGAATAAAAAGATATCGGGGTTGATTTTGGAAAATCCATTTGTTACGTTCTTTGAAAGGTGGAAGCGAACTGCTTATCCTTCACATGAAGAAGATAGTAGTTGTGCTCTGTGAGTTTTGAGTGAGGAATCTTAATAGGAAAAACTAACAGAAAAAGATACTTAAATAAGTATAAACAAAAAAGCTCCGGTTTTACCGAAGCTTTTATATTTTCAATACCACGCGAGTGGAGATGTGTTATTTTTTGTCTACTTCAACTGAAGCCAATTCATCAGCTTTGTATGCACCTGCATCTAATTTGTCTTTCAGTTTTTTGAAAGTTTCAATTGTGTATTCAACATCTTCTAACGTATGTGCTGCCGTAGGAATAATACGCAGCATAATTACGTCTTTCGGTACAACAGGATAAATTACGATAGAACAGAAGATATTGTAGTTCTCACGAAGATCCACAGTCAGGTTTGTAGCTTCTGCCAGGTTTCCTTTCATGAAAACAGGAGTAACCGGTGAGTTAGTTGCACCAATGTCAAATCCGGCTTTTAAGAAACCTGATTGAAGTGCATTTGCAATTTCCCACAGTTTGTTTTTCAATTCAGGTTGAGTACGCAATAACTCCAAACGCTTACGGGCGCCAATCGTGATTGTGATAGGCAATGCTTTTGCAAACATTTGAGAACGCATGTTGTATCGGAAGTATTCAATAATTGACTCTTTCGCACAAATGAATCCTCCGATTGAAGACATTGATTTTGCAAAAGTTCCGAATAAAATATCGATTTCGCTTTGAACTCCCTGAGCTTCACCAGCACCCTGACCGGTTTCACCCAATGTTCCGAATCCGTGTGCATCATCTACGAACAAACGGAAGTTGTATTTCCCTGACTTACGGAAGTCAATAATTTCTTTGATTTTTCCCTGGTCACCTGCCATACCGAAAACTCCTTCAGTAATAACCAAGATTCCGCCACCGGTTGTTTCAGCTAAACGAGTTGCATTTCTCATTTGTTTGTCGAAACTCTCCATGTCGTTGTGCTG
Source organism: uncultured Flavobacteriales bacterium (assembly GCA_946479985.1). The sequence continues at coordinate 12,702 of CAMLIF010000037.1, read as the reverse complement.
GAAAACAAAACGCTTACCTGTGTGTAAACGCATACCATCCAAAATACAAGCGTGAGATTCAGAATCGTAAACAATAATATCACTTCTGTCAACCAAACAGTCAATTGCAGATACCATTCCCTGGTAACCGAAGTTCATTAAGATACAATCTTCATACCCCATGAAGTCAGCCAGTTCGTTTTCCAGCTTCTCGTGCTCACTTGTTTGACCAGTCATCATACGAGCTCCCATCGGGTAAGCCAAACCATATTGAGCAGCTGCATCAGCGTCTGCCTTACGAACTTCAGGGTGATTTGCCAATCCAAGGTAGTTGTTCAAAGACCAAACTAAACACTCTTTTCCGCGGAAAATCATTTTGTTTCCTAACTCACCTTCCAGCTTAGGAAAAGTAAAATAACCATGAACGCCTTTTGAATACTGACCAATTGGTCCGCGATTACGTTCGATTTTTTCAAAAATATCTGCCATACTTTATCTTTTGTCGACTGTTCAAAGAACAATCTCATCAATTGTTCGCAAAGGTAGTAGGTTTCAACGTTTTTTGGACTTTTATCTTAAAAAAATATTCAGATTTTGTTAACATTCTTAACAATCGTAAAATTGCTGAAGAGGGATTCGAAACAAACCGATTTGTAAGATCAGAACAATTGTTTTTGTGACGATTAATCCAAATAAAAAATCCCGTCCAAGTATAGCCTGAACGGGATTTTAATTATTTAAAGTTGTTCTTAAAACTTGGTAACCTTGAATGCTTTAGCAGTGTTTTCTCCTGAAAGAATCAGGATGTATGTTCCTGAATGAACAAATTCTAAGTCATCCAATTGAATGATCTCATTATTCAACGCAGACTTTTCCGAAATTAGTCGACCGTTCAGATCAATCAATTTCAAATTTTGAACAGCTCCGTCCATGTTGTCTATCAACAGCGAATTTGTAAATGGATTCGGATAAATGCTGATCGATTCAAGCAGATTTTCGTTCACAGCCAAATTTTCGACACTGGTTCCGTTAAAGGAGAAGGTGCTTTGTATTTTGAAGAAGTCGTTAATGGACTTATTCGGACAATAAACTGAAATAGTAAGAGAATAAACTCCCGCGCCTCCGGCAAATCCTAACGTATCGTTAATGTAAGTCGTATCTGTTGGCGTATAAACGGCCCAAGTAACGTATAGGTTTTCATTGATCGAATCATAAACGGCCTGGTACAGGGATGCAGAATCAATTTCATTGTAATTTATTTCACAGTTTGTAACCAGGTCCAAATACAATGAATCAACTATCGGATCATTCGGGTAAGGATTGTTTCCGTAATAAGTTGTTGAATCAACAATTATGAAACTAACAGATGTGCTGTCCAAATTCGCATCCCACACGGTAACCGAATAGATTCCGGCACACAAACTGTCAATAAGTGTTGTTGTGTCGCCCGTGCTCCAACTTACAGAGTATGGAGCTGTTCCTCCCGTTGGATTTACGTAAGCCTGGCCTGTACAAACAGTTCCATAGTCTTCTACTGTTGTAAGATTCGGATAAAAGTAACTCAAAGTATCATCGCCAACAGAGAATGTATATGTTGCTGAGCATCCGTATGAATCGGCACACGATAACATGTAGGTACCAGGACATAAATCGCCGGGCGACATCGTTGTTGTTCCGTTCGACCAGATATAAGTGTACGGAGCAGAACCTCCGACAGGTATGAAAGTGATATTTCCGTCACAGTTGTTTGGAGAACAGTTTGTGATTGAATACGTACCCGAAAATCCAAAACAAGGATCACCAATTGTAAAGTATTCGGTATAAACCGTAACTCCCATAGAATCTAAAACAAGGGAATAGCTGCCCGCACAAAGATCTGTGACCATGGAATCCAAACCGGCTATCTGCGTTGAATCCTGGTACCAGCTCCACGTGTGCATAGGAGGACCAAAGCTGTTGAAGGCAGTGTTCAACGCAGTCCCGTCGCATGTTGAAGGTCCGGTTACATTGGTAGTTGTTACAAATTGTTGTGCTGAACTTACATTAGAAAAAGTTAGAATGACCAATGTGAGGATTAGTGAGTACAGATGTTTCATAGGTTTCAAATTTTGCTTAAAGCTAGTTCATTTCTGAAAATTGGACAATTCTTTTTGCTTTTTGTCCCGTGGATCTGGCAATCCGTAAATTGATTCTCTATTTTAGCAAAAAAACTTTCGAAGTTAAAGTTCTTATCTGATATGAATATAATCGGTGAATTTGAGGTTTATGAACTGTTTCGGTTCGGGAATGAAAAAGGACATATTGCTCTTGCAGGAAAACTGAAATCGGGAGGTCCATTATCTTATCAGTTTGATATTCTTCAAAAGGAAATTTTTGTTTTGTTTCCTCATTCCGGAAATGAAATTGTGAGCAGGCTTATCAAACTGGAAAATGGTTTCAGTCGTTTTGGACTTGACAAAGTAATTGATGTAGGAGACAACGCAGCATTGGTTTTAGAGGCCAATCCGGAAAATAAAGCTTTCATTCAAACTACTTTTGACCCAACCGTGGTTGCTACAATTTTCATAAAGAAATAGCACTTTCAACTTTTTAGATTGTACTGTATTCTACGCAAGTTATTCGGTTTACAAGGTTGAAATACTTTTATCCAGCAAATAAAGAAATGCCGCCATACTTCCGGCACCCAATTCCAATTCCCGTTTATTGACGCTTTCAAAAACATCGCTTTCGGCATGATGGAAATCAAAATAACGCTGAGAATCCGGAACAAAACCGTAAAGGGCAATACCCGGATATTGCTTTTTTAACGGACCAATATCTACACCGCCATATCCTTTTTCGAAATGATATAATTGATACGGTTTTAGTAAGGTTTCAAATCCCTGGATAAGTTCCAGTTGTTCCTGAGAACCGTCGCTCTCAAATCCGCGCGGGGCAAAACCGCCTCTGTCACTTTCAACAGCGGCAATGTGTTCTTCGCCGTTTTCCTTTACCCATTCAGCATAGCCGATTCCGCCTTTGTTCCCGTTCTCTTCATTCATAAAACAAACCACGCGAATGGTGTTTTCAGGTTTTAATTTGAGCGTTTTTAAAATTCTGATCGCTTCTAAGCAGTGTACAATTCCTGCACCATCGTCGTGAGCGCCTTCTCCCTGATCCCAGGAATCCAAATGTCCGCCAATGGTAATGACCTTATTCGGGAATTTAGTTCCTTTGATTTCGCCGATAACGTTGTACGAAATCACATCAGGAAAAGATCTGCAATCCATTTCCATAATGACTTCTATTTTTCCGTTTTTGATTGCATCTGAAAGTAAATTGGAGGAATTTGTTGACAGTGCACCTGCAGGAATTTTTGAAATGGCATCATCATAATGCATGGATCCTGTATGCGGGAAATCGTCTTGCGGAAGTGCCAATGAACGAATGATTACTGCAACTGCGCCTAATTTTGATCCTTCAACAGCACCTTCACCACGAATAGCGTAACAACCACCGTAAGCTTGAAAAGTGGTAATATCTGCCGGATTCATAGGCTGGTTCAGGAAAACAATTTTCCCTTCAACCTGTGATTTTGTCGCTTTTTTTAACGCATCCAGCGATGTAAATTCTATTACTTCTGCTTTCATGGTTCCGTTTGTTCCGATTGAACCACCTAAAGCAATCATTTTCAACGGAACAATTTCTCCGGTTTTTGTTTTAAACCAGGCAGTTTCTTTATTTCCGCGTTCCCAATGCGGAACCATTACCGGTTGCAGGATCACATTTTCAAATCCGTAGGTTTTCATTTTTGATTCAGCCCAATAAACAGCCATTTCTGCTTGTGAAGATCCGCTCAGCCGTGGACCGATATTTTTACACAATTCTCTTAAGTCTTCATGTGATTTTCCGCGAAGAAGTGCTTCGTCAAAAATCTGGCGGATCAATACAGAGTCTTCTTTATGCTGTGCAAACACGCTTGTGCAGACAAGGCACAAAAGCAGTAATAGTCTATTCATCACCTGTTTTTTTAAGTAATTCAATTCTAATTTGTGCGAATGTAGGAATTTAGCTTGATTACTTGTGCCGGATCAAAGAGTAGATTTTAGCACTTTTTGGTTTTTGTGGAATTGTTTTACGGGTATATTTAATCGAGCAAATCTAAGGCTTATGAAAACTGGCACAGATGATTATTTGGAAGGTGACGAACGTTTGAAATTTGATTTCACGGTCTTAAGAAAAATGATTCCTGATGAGCTGATGTTTGAAGAGATCAAACAGCAGTTTGTTGAGGTTTCTCTAAGAGATCTGGTTTTGATAAAAGAATTTGTCAAAACGGAGAACAGGGCAGAGCTGCTAATGCTGGCTCACAAACTTTCAGGGCGATTTGCTCAAATGGGTTCCGTTTATTTTGGGAAAGAGCTGAGTGCGCTTGAAAAGAATTTGAAAGAAGAGCTGTCGGAAGAAATTTTAAGCAGATTCAGGAAACTTGTTCCCGAAATGGAAGCTGCTATAGCCGCAATTTCCTGATCTATTCCAACTCGTATTTTTCTATTTTACTGTACAAAGTCTTTCTATCTATATTCAGCAATTTTGCTGCTTTAGATTTGTTGAACCTGGTTTGAACAAGCACATCTGCGATTAATTCACGTTCGTTTGTTTTCTGAATAAATTTTAAATCCTTCGGATTTGCCTGGTTAGAACGTACAATCATTTCTTCCGGAAGCAGTTCCGTACTGATTTTCTCATCTTTGCTGAGCAATACCAGTCTGCGAATTACATTTTTCAGCTCGCGTAAATTTCCAGGCCAGTGATACTGATGGAAAACCCGGAGCAATTCCGGTGAAATATGTTTTACCGATCTGTTCAATTCTTCGTTCGCGTTTTTGATGAAATGCTGAATGAATAGTTCCAGATCCGTGCTGCGTTCACGTAATGTGGGCATCTGAATTTTAAATTCATTGATACGGTGATAAATGTCCCCTCTGAAATTGCCGTTTTCAACATCGCTCAGCAAATGTTCATTGGTTGCTGTGATCAATCGGATATCAATCGGGACAGTTTTTCCGCTTCCTACTGGTTGAATAGTACGTTCCTGTAAAGTTCGAAGTAATTTCACCTGGACATCGTAGCTTAAATTTCCAATTTCATCGAGGAATAATGTGCCGCCGGAAGCTTCTTCCAGAACACCAGTTTTATCGTGAAGCGCTCCCGTGAACGCGCCTTTTGCATGGCCGAAAAGTTCGCTGGCAGCAAGTTCTTTGGATAAAACTCCGCAATCTACTGCGATAAAAGGATGATTTCCCCGTTTGCTTTTTTGGTGAATTGCCCTGGCAATATGCTCTTTACCCGTTCCGCTCTCTCCAATGATCATTACCGACATTTCGGTAGGAGCAACCAGGTCTACGTATTCATACAATTTCTTTGCCTGGTGGCTTTCTCCCCGAATAAATGAATCACACTTTTCTGAAACCGGCTTTTCGGGAATTCTTTTTTTGTTCAATGCAGATTCGATCACCAATAACAACTCATCGGGATTAACGGGTTTGGTGATGTATTCAAACGCTCCTGACTGAATTGATTTCACTGCAGTACGCACGTCATCGAAGCTTGTAATTACAATGCATGGGACCGAATCGGGATTGATTTTCATTTTTGAAATGAGCTCTAAACCAATTCCGTCAGGCAGACGGTAATCGAGAAGCAGTAAATCAATTTTTTCAGATTGTAACATTTTTTCACCTGCCTGTAAGCTGGAAGCAGTTAGAACATGATAACCTTTCTTTGTAAGAAACGTACTTACAATTTTGGTAAATGTCTGATCGTCTTCAATAAGCAGGATTTTATCCACGGATTGCGTTTTTAGATTCCTACTAAAAGTAAGAAAGGTCAGACAAAAGCCTGACCCTTCTTGTGATTTATTAAGGAATAACTTATTTGATAACGCTTCCGTCTTCTTTAAATTTGACCCAATTTGTTTCAGATTTTTTATTGGTAAATTCTACCTCGTAGTATGGAACATCTGATTTCACAACGTACGCTTTTCCGGGAGTCCAGCCCATGTATGCATCGGATTTGATCGTTTTTTGAACGGCACCTGGTAAATCTTCAATTTTGATCGGAACTTTATCCGGATTTTCCACTGAAGCTACAGCTTCTGTTGGTTTAGCCTGTTTGATTTCTGTTTGAGCATTGGCAAAAAGTGTTGTAGTGATCGCTGCTGCTGTGAAAATTAACTTTTTCATATTGATTAAATTTTAATTCATTTTTCCAAAAGCAAGAAGGAATATGGTGCCAGTGTTTATCTATCAGTCCATTTTTGTTCGTATCAATTAGAATATCAATTAATTACATGTTGTGACAAGAAACACGTGAGCTTTTTGAATTTCTCACCCGAATGAGGAATTGTTCTACAACCTGTGGAAATATTCCTCGGTTACTCACAATTTTTTTAGCTCAAATTTTGTCGAGTATGGTGGGATTGAAGACACAAAACGCAGTTTAACTAATCCCGGTTCTTCAATGATTAATAGATCTACGATCTGTGAGTTGTCTTTTTTGGATAATTCTATGAAGTATACTTCATTACCGGCTATAAGTTTCCATTTGCCTGATCGCGTGTTTTCAATTGTAAAGTTCGATTTAAAAGTACCGTCCTCTTTAAGCTCGATCGCCTTTGTCTTGTTGTTCCAATCCACATAAGTTCCAATGAATCTATCTTCAGGCTTGCGAAAAATAAAAACGGCAGCGATAAAGATCAGAAGGACGCCCACACCAAAAAGGTAAAACTGTTTTATTTTATCGAATTTTGTAATGAATAAACTTATCAATCCGTAGATTATAAGACCTAATCCGGTACAGGAGAAAAAGAGTCCTAATATAACTTGGGAAAATTCAGGTCTAATTTGGATTCAATGTTTAGGATTCAATGTACAATGCTAGTCTGGGTTTTTTTTGATTTGTCCAGTCAACAATTATCTCTGATAAGTCCAGATCCCCAATATCATGCCCCCAAATCCCATATTTTCCGTTAGTTGTGTTTCTGTTGATACTTCCGTTTCTTTTTGCTGGTGGTATTGTTTTTATGCTTGCTGTTGATTCTTCCGTTTGATAGATTTTTTTATATTCTGCACTAATTATCTCAACTAATTCTCCTCGACTGAATCCTTTATTGCTTTTCGACGTGATCTCAATTTCCACAGGGTTTTCCAATGGATAATCTATTACAAGAATTGCAATACTAGAAGAGAGCACAACGTCGTCCCTGCCAACCAGAAGCTTTAGTTCTTCATGTGGATTATCAACAGAGATCCATGGATTTGTTTCAGCGTCTGCTTCTTCATCCAGAGTTAAAACCTCAAAAAGAATTTGCGTATCTTTTTTAGGAGCAATTTCTGCTTGTTCTTCAGGTTTGTTTGATTCAGGTGATGGTGAACAGCTTAGGACCAGAATTGTACAAATGGCATAAAAAAATAATTTTTTCATTTTCTTTCTGAGTAGAGAGCCCAAAAATAGGAATCAATTCGTAATTCACAATTGCTAATTGAGCTCAGCTTTGCTGAAGTTCGTATCTTTGCACAAAAATTTCTCAAACATGGCTTTAAAATGTGGTATTGTCGGGTTGCCGAATGTTGGTAAATCTACTTTGTTCAATTGTTTATCGAATGCGAAAGCGCAATCAGCGAATTTCCCGTTTTGTACTATTGAGCCGAATGTAGGAACGATTTCAGTTCCGGATCCGCGTTTAGAGAAATTGGAATCTATGGTGAATCCGGAGCGAGTTGTTCCTACAACCATGGAGATCGTTGATATTGCAGGATTGGTAAAAGGCGCATCGAAAGGAGAAGGTTTGGGAAATCAGTTCCTGGCGAATATCCGCGAAACAGACGCTATTTTACACGTTTTGCGCTGCTTTGAAGACGGAAACATTATTCACGTTGATGGAAGAGTGAATCCGGTAAGCGATAAAGAAATCATTGATATTGAACTTCAGTTGAAAGATTTGGAGTCAATTGAAAAGAAAATCCAGTCTTTGGCAAGAACGCTGAAGTCGGGCGATAAAGAGGCTGTTAAGGAAAACGAATTGGCTCTTGCAATTAAGGCCGTTTTGGAACAGGGGAAATCTGTTCGTTCCATGACGTTTGATGAGAAAGAGATTGAGATTGTAAAGAAATTCCAGTTAATTACAGCTAAACCTGTAATGTATGTTTGTAATGTAGAAGAATCTGCTGTGAAAACAGGAAACGCGCATGTTGATGCGGTTCGTGAAGCGGTGAAAGATGAGAATGCTGAAATTTTGATCGTAGGAGCTAAAATTGAAGCGGACATTACAGAATTGGAAACATACGACGAACGTCAGATGTTTTTAGAGGAATTAGGCTTGGAAGAGCCGGGAGTAAATCGTTTGATTCGAACCGCTTACTCGTTATTGAATCTTCAAACATATTTTACAGCCGGAGTGAAAGAAGTTCGTGCGTGGACTATTCCGGTTGGAGCAACAGCGCCGCAAGCTGCCGGTGTAATTCACACAGATTTTGAAAAAGGATTTATCCGTGCCGAAGTCATGAAATATGAAGATTATACTTCATTGGGTTCCGAAGCTGCGGTGAAAGAAGCCGGTAAATTTAAAGTGGAAGGAAAAGAGTATGTTGTTGCTGACGGAGACATCATGCATTTCCGTTTCAACGTATAACATTCGAAGAATATAATTCAGGATATAAAGCACTTATTGATTTTTTCAATAGGTGCTTTTTGTTTCAAACAGATAAGGAAAAAATCCTGCCATTAAGGAAATTAAGGGTGGATGGTTCAAATTCTGAGACAAAGAAAAAGGCCCGACATTTATCGTCGGGCCTTCTCTATTTGATTTCAATTGCAATCAATACTCATCTTCATTGAAGAGAAAATCGTCTTTAGAAGGATAATCAGGCCAAATTTCTTCGATACTCTCGTAAATATCGCCTTCATCTTCCAAATCCTGAAGATTTTCAACTACTTCTAAAGGTGCACCAGCGCGGATCGCGTAGTCAATTAATTCATCCTTTGTAGCCGGCCATGGCGCGTCTTCTAAATATGATGCTAGTTCTAAGGTCCAGTACATGTTCTATTCGCTTATTGTTGTTTATTCGCGCAAAAATAATCTTATTTTTAAAACAAGCAAGCCCTAACGACAAATCGTTGGTTTTTTTCCAAATAATAAATGATCAATTCCTTAATTATCAAAAGATAAAGCACTTTAAATAATTGTTCGTTCAGCCATTCATTATTTTACTTCTTCGGGATCCACGGTGTTTCTTCAGCATTCAATTCTTTTGTAAAAGCTCTGCTTAAAACAAACAGGTAATCGCTCAAACGGTTTACGTAAGCCATAATAATTGGGTTCACAGGAGATTCTTCGTTTAAATGCGAGATCAGTCGTTCAGCTCGGCGGCAAATGCAGCGTGCAACATGACAATGTGAAACAGTAGGGTGGCCACCAGGAAGAACAAAGAATTTCATTGGTTCCAGATTTTCTTCCATTTTGTCAATGGCATGTTCCAGAACTTCTACGTCGTTTTGTGTAATTTCAGGCAATACCATTTTAGATTTTTCCGGATCAGCCGCTAAATGAGAGCCGATTGTAAATAATCGGTCCTGAATTTCGATCAGCAAATCTTTTCTATCCGGATTTTCATTGTAATCGCGAATCAAACCCATATAACTATTCAGTTCATCAACTGTTCCGTAGCCTTCAATACGTAAATGATGTTTCGGCAAACGGGTTCCGCCAATCAATCCTGTAGTTCCTGAATCACCTTTTTTCGTGTAAACTTTCATGGTTTAAAGGTAACTGTTTTCTAATTCTGAACCTTCATTTTCGTGTTCGCAGAACAGAAGGATTTTATATATTTGAGAACTACGAAGGGAATCACATTCAAAATCCACCTTTGATTTTAACCATTGAAAACTAAAGTATGCTCAAGAAAAGTTTATTAGTTGTTGTTTGTGCTGCGGCTTTGACGGCTTGTGGGATTTTTAAAAAATCTCCGGAAATAGAAGAGTTGCCTCCACAGGAAGAAACAGTTGCCATAGAATTACCAACAAATATTGACGGTGTGCCCCTTCAAACAGATGCTGACAGGGTTCAGGACAAGTTTCCCGGATACACTTTGGCACAATTGAATGAAGGTAAAGTCCTTTATGAAAACAACTGTGCTATGTGTCACAGTTTGGAAAAACCATCTTCTGAATCGGAGGATGAATGGAAGAAAATTGTTCCGGAAATGGTTGGAAAAGTAAACAGAAGAAGTACGAATGGAATAGACGCTGCCGGAGAAGAGAAAATCCTTCGTTATCTCATCACCATGGGACCTGCCCAAATTAAATAGAATTCTTTCTGTCCTCAGCGAGTCAAAACAATTTTGTCCTGAAAATTTTCGGACGAAGTACAAAATGCTCTTTCATCTGGTGCTCTCGTTTCCAGATCAATCCCATTCGTCCCAGATCAACGGTTAAATGAAAACGGTTATCGTCAATTAATTTCTGCCATAAATTCCACATGTCGTCATTCCAGCGGATATCGTCGAGAATGAAGATCGTTTCATCGTGAGTTTGCTGCATGAGTAGTTCCAGGTAGTTCAGTGTAGCAGTTGATTCATGATTCCCGTCGAGAAAGACCAGATCGTACGTTACAGCATTTGGCAGTTTCAGGAATTCGTCAAACGAAGCGTGAATCGGAAGAATGTTTTTCAATTGCCAATAATCAAATTGCTGATAAGCTCTGCGTAAGATTTGTTCACAGCCTTCAACTGTAACCAGAAAACTCTCGGGAGCAGCATTTTTTATTGTAATTGCTCCGGTTCCTACAGATGTTCCGAGTTCCAGAATATTCTTCGGTTGATAATGGCGAACAATTTTCCAGAGGACATCACCATAAAGCCCATTTGTAGAAGCTGTTTTTAAGAGTTGTGAAACACTTCGTGTGTTTTTCATCTTCCGCGATCCAGCACCTAAGTCAGTGATAGTGAATGTTTCCGTTTGCTTCGAAGCGTTTTTTACCCAAAATTTCCGTTGAGAAATAAAATTTTTGTCAACCTTTGTCGTTAGGCACTTATCTACAAAATTGAAAACGAACGCGGAATGAACACCATGTCTCCCTTTTGATTTGAACAGATACTGTAAGTAATTTCTGGAAACGGGCGTTTTGCTCATGTTGCAAAGAAACGAAAAACCAAACAAAACATGCTCCATGCATAGAACTACTTTTGAAGAACAACAACAACGTATATTAGCGAATGCTTCAGGCTCACATCCTGAAGTGAAATTGGTAAAAGCATGTACTCCGCAGGATGGAATTGTGATACTTTCCGATTCTGAAAAGAAAGAACTGGAATCATTTTTTTTGCAGGACGAATCTAAAAAAACATTCTTTACTCCGGCATCCGGTTCTGGCTCACGAATGTTTCAATTTTTGTTCGATTTCATTCAGGAGCCGAATGAGACGAACAGAAGTAATGTTGAGCGATTTTTGAATCATATAGAAGATTTTGCCTTTTTTTACCAGTTTCCTGAAGATATTCAGCTTGAACTGCGCAATCGTTCAATGGCTATTGATTCTTTTGTTTCCTATATTCTGAATAACAAAGGCATGGGATTGGCGCATTTGCCAAAAGGGTTGATTCCTTTTCATAAATACGGGCCGTTTATACTCAACCCGTTCCAGGAGCACGTACTTCAGGGAAGAAAGGTGAGCCCGAAAAACACCGTTTTTCATTTTACAGTAACAAAAAAGTTTGAAGACGAGATTGATAAACATTTGCAGTATTTGAACGGAATGACCGGTACTTCATCCGATATTCAGTTTTCAGAGCAGAATTTAGAAACTCACGCATTTGCTTTTCATCCCGACGGTTCTCCGGCAATGTGTGAAGATGGAGAGCAATTACGCCGGCCTGCAGGTCATGGAGCTTTACTGGAAAATCTTTCCAATCTGGATTCTGAACTGATCTTTATTAAGAATATTGATAATGTTCAGCATTTGAACCAATCATCGAAATCTATTGAAACACAGCGTGTTTTAGGCGGATTATTATTGCGTATCAGAAAAGATGTGAACGATTTGCTTTCAAATTGGTCTTCTGATGAGTTTGTGAGATTGAATGAAACCTATCAACTGTACGACCAAACGTTTGTGTCTACATTGAATGCTTCAGATCAACAGGCATTATTGAAAAGACCATTTAGAATTTGTGGAATGGTACGGAATGAAGGTCAGCCCGGTGGTGGGCCATTCTGGATCAATGACAATGGAATTATTTCGAAGCAAATCATTGAAAAAGCTCAGATTAGTACATCTTCAGATCAGTTCCGGGTTATGATTCAATCAACGCACTTTAATCCGGTAATGCTGGTTTGCCAGGGGAAAAACAGTGATGGTTCAGCCATTGATTTCGAACAGTTCCGTGACAATGAGAAATATTTTGTAGTTCAGAAAAAATACCAGGGAAAAGAAATTGCGTTTACAGAATTACCCGGATTGTGGAATGGAAGCATGGAGCACTGGAATTCGGTTTTTGTTGAGATTCCAAGTGATACGTTCAGTCCGGTAAAAACGATTTTGGATTTATTGGATGCGGCGCACCAAAATGGTTAGAGAATTACGAATGTGCGTGCTTAAGTCTTGAATTAGAATCTGGTTTCATTCAGTAGTCACTCGTCATTAATACAGTTTTTGTCGTTTAATCAGGAATCTGCTTAAGACTTCCG
>CAMLIF010000036.1 GCA_946479985.1 uncultured Flavobacteriales bacterium | reverse complement strand
GGGAAGCCTCCGAAGAACGACCGCATTGCCTCCAACGACGTTTACATGTATGGGGTGAAACTAGTTGACGGGAACAACCAGGAGTATTATTAAATAACCCGGGCTTCTTTAGACTGTTCCCGCAGAGGAACCCAGACGGGCGGGATGAATAAACGCTTAAGCTTATGTTCACAGATGATAAATCTGTCAGAGACAGATTTTTAATTATCTCCTGCGTTCTTTTACCTGTAGAATTGCCTATCTCCTTCAGCGTTCTTCTGCGCGCGTCCGTGGGAGAAATAATTAAAACGATATGTCGAAAAAACAAGTCAGTCTATACTTACAAGTTACGCTTTACCTCATCGCGGGTATCAATCATTTCATCAATCCGGAGTTTTATTTAAGCATTCTTCCAAACTGGTTCCCGTTACAAAGTGAAGCCGTTTTTATCAGCGGAATAGCGGAGATTGTTTTAGCATTGGGACTAATTCATCCGAAAACACAGAAAGTGTCAGCATTCTTAATTACAGCAATGCTGATTGTATTCCTGTTGCTGGTTCACATTCCCATGCTCTTTAACTTCCATGGTTTTAATGATACTGTATGGTGGATTGCAGTTATCCGAATTCCTGTTCAGTTTGTGCTGATAAAATGGTCGTGGTATTTTGTGAAGAATAGGGTTGGTAGTATTTGGAATGAAAACTATTAAGTTAACTATTCATTACTATTGATTGAAGGAGTCAATTATATCGTTGTTACAGCTTTTCACAGCATTTGTTAACTCGAATCTACCCAGAATTGACCATTCAGGTTTTCGAAATTTCAATGCGATATAAACACAAATACTAAACAACAATAATTCTATCAAGCTGGTATACAACATCTTTTTATATCCGATAAGAAAATCCAACCATTCAGGAAATGAATTGTGCTCAATACGCCTTAAGTCATTTAATTCTCCTATGTAATGAGCCTTCCCAAAATAAAGATAAATCGAATAATAATGAATATAAAATCCTATTATTTGTATGAATATCATTGCAGCAAAGACTCTCAAATCGGAGTTTATTCCAACTAGGTAAATTGCGACAACAAGAATAAACAAATAGGCGATAAACCGATAAATATCAAAGAAAAAAATTAATCCTCTATTTCGAAAATAATCCCATTCATTGTAAGCAAAATGAAACACAATTAATGCATAAATCGCATAAAGACAAAAAACTAGAGATGTTGATATTAAAGTTTTTTTCAAAACCATAGTTACATATCTAATAAGTTATTATAACCATTCTTATCAATTTCAGAACGAGTTGTAAGCTTTGTCACTACAAGCATGAAAAGTATTCCCTGCATGAAGCCAAAGGGTATATAATTCAGAAATGTTTCAAAAGGTTTAAAGTGAAATCCGTATCCTATTCCGAAAGCATAATAGGTGATTTTACATGCCAGAAAACTAACGGTACAATAAACCAGTGAAAAAATAAATGCTTTTAGAAGTGATGCTCCTAGCCGGGTCGATTTGATTCCTTTCATAATATAAATAGCAGCAACACCAGTAATAAACCCAAACACAAACTCCAAAAATATGGCTAAAAAGGATTCATAATTGGCAATTCGACTTAAATCGCCCTGCGAATAAATTACTTTTCTAACCAAATCGATAGCTAGCGATATTAAACTAAAGATCAATACTATTTTGAAAACATGCTTTGTTGAAATCGTTACTTGCTCCATGATGTGTTAGTGAAAATTGATTTGCCTAAGTTAGGGCATTTCCGAATTCTATGATCATTCATAGACCTTTCACTTCTCATAAAGTATGATTTATCTATTCAATTTAATGACTTTATAAATCAAACCGGCGAAGATCAATGTTATTAGTGAGAATGATTTTTCGAATACTGTTTCAGCAAACAAATTACCAACCGTATTCAGTAGGAATAAAAAGAAGAATACCCATAGTATTACGTTTAGCACCTTTTCGGTGAACCGAAACTTAATAAAATGTCCTTTCATAAGCACTATAACTCCGAAAAACAGATTTATCAGAATCGAAACCGCTTCAAATAAATACATCTCACGATCATTCTGAAGTCGTCCGCCCCATGCAATCTTATACGGAATTACTTTAAGAACAATCAGCAAATGAAATACGGTGACCATTGATATTAATCCGATCAATAGATTTATTGATTTTTTGCCTTTAAGGATATCCATATATTTTTGAGCTTACTTCCCAATCATCAGGGAATTCCTATTTCTTAATTCCGTTGTTGTGAAAATCCTTTACAAGCGCTTCAGCATCCTTCATGTTTTCAGGATACTTGCCTAATTGAGTATAAACACCTTTCTCTGTCATTTCATAAAGGTGGTCATAATTGAAGCCTTTTTCTATCAAGAATTTTGCAACATTCCATTTCTTAGTATCGGTTTTCTTCGGCGGTTTGAAATTGTGACTGACAAGAAACATTTCGGAACTACATTCTGGACACTTTTCCATTATATGAGCTTCAAAACCCATAGAGCAATTAAATGCTTTTTGGCAATTTAGACAAACACTTTTCTGTCCCATCAGCGAATTGATTACTCCCCTATCTTCAACCAGAAAGATCCGCCATGTCGTTCCACATCTTTCAAATTCGGGTGATCCCACATCGGTTTCAGCATTTCGCTTAGTTCCTTGTCTTCGGAGACATAATAGTTCGGGAAAATGGTGTGGTACTTCGTTGGATTCGCCAGGATATAAAACGCCAGGCCGTATTGTTCGGTGTAGAATCTGTCGCACATAAACTGCGGATAATCGTATGGCAGATAGATATCATGTATATGGACGATTACTCCTTTTTTCAAACGCGGCAGGATTTCCATAAAGAAAACCATTGCATCTGAATTTGGCAGAATACGGTGCGAATTATCTATGAACAAAATGTCGTTTGCTTCTAATTCCAATAGGCTTTTGTAGTCAATTGATTCAAATGGTTTGCGAATAACAACATCAGCCAATGAATCGATCTCTGCTCTCGGCATCGGATCAATGGAAGTGATTTCTGTTGCAAGTCCCATATCGCGTTTCGCCTTAGCAGCTACTTTCGTTGAGTTACCGGAACCTACTTCCACATAACGGTTCGGATTTAATTCTGCCAGCATGGTGTAAATTGCCACAATGTCCAATCCTGGCAAAAAACCATTGTTCCAGGCCGGTAAAGTTGCATCTGTTTCAATTCCTGTTGGCTTAATCTGCTGGATAGCTTCTTTATACTTCAAAGCATTCTCAATGAATGTTTCGTACTCACCCCTGTTTTTGGAAATGATTTCGTTCAATTCTTTGTGCGGCGGCAATCCGTGCCCGTAACGCGGAGAAAATTCAACCGCATAATCGGCATGCAAAGTTTTGAATTTAGGGGAAAGAAAACGATATATCGACTTTAACATGGGTACTAAAATAATGAACCTAAATTCAAAGGTTGTTTAATGATGTTTAATTTTAAGGTATATCGGATGCGTGAACCATATCCGCTTCCGGGAGTTGAATCAATCAGGTTTTGTGTCGAGTAAACCGGGAAATAAATCCCGAAATAGCTTCCTGCACGCAGTGCAAATCCAGTATTAAAAGCGGTTCCGATCTTATTGTTTACGGAAGAACTGAACAATCCGTAATCTGCAAAGACACCAAAGATCTTCGGACCAACCGGCGACTGAATATAAAAATTAAAGGAGGAAACATACTTGCTTGTTGTTCCGTAAAACGATGTGGATTTAAAACCTCCCATATTCTCAATGCGTTTTTGGCTATTGAAACCTGTAACTTCACTACGACCGAAGAAGTAATCTTCTAAAAACAAATCCTGTAAACCTGAAGCACCTGACAGTGATAAAGTATATGGCAATAAAGAGGTTGCATGATCAAAATCGAACAGGTAATTTCCGCCGGTGTAATGACGTAATTCTAACCAGCGCCCTTTTTCTTTTCGCATATAACGGAACTTGTATTCTATTTCTATGGAATTACGCCCCATTGCATCTCCGTTTACCGGATTGGTAAGATAATCTGTTCGCAGCGAGATCAGCATTTTATGGTCCGGACGATTAAAGCGAATGTTGTATCTGAAAAAACCTCCAACCAGCTCGTTCTGCGATGGTCTGAGAACATCTAAACGATACATTGACTGTAAGATCAGATCGCTCGTCCAGGCTGAAGCTGCTTTACGATTACCGATTTTCGCCTGCCAATAAGGTTGAAGAGCGAAATAATATCCGCTGTTGGCTACTGTAGTGGTATCATTTCTAAACGATTTCACTGAAATTCCGAAGCGGCTTGTTTTGAAGTTGCGGGCCGGTGTTAAACCGATACTTAATTCTGCAATTCCCGAAATTCTTTTCCCTCCGAACGAATACAAAGGTGTTATGCAATACTGGAAACGTTTAAACGGAATTCCATTATTGTGAACCGCTACTCCCATCATCAATTTGTCGTATTTGTTTCCGGCAATAATCGGTGTCCAGAAAGTGGAAGTATAATCCTGTTCGTTATCCCCGAACAAAAATTCCAGTTTCAGCGGTTCTACTTTACCAAAAAGTCCTTTCTTCGCCCAATAGTCGTTTGTGCGATTCATCTCCGGCTCTCTGTGAGATGCATTGACTTTTACTACATCAACCGCTACTGGCCAGACCAAAGTTGTTTTTTCCATTGTCGGATCAACCCATTCTGTTTTTACCACTTCACCGTTCATATATCCGGTCACTTCAATTGGTCCGGCAGTTTGTCCTTTATTCGCTACTTTAATGGTTGTTTCACCATTTTTAGAGCGAACCGAGCACAATTTCGCATCCAGATGCTCCGTTGTTTGAATCAGATTGTAGAACAACCAGTCAAGATCACGTCCCGAAACGCTTTCAAAAACCGCCTGCATATCTGCCGGATCCGGATGTTTGAATTTCCATGTCTCATAATAAGTATGCATACACTTGTCGAACAATTCTTCACCCAAATATTCCTTCAGGTAATTAAAGACTAATCCGGTTTTCATATACATGACAGTCCCGTAATTCATGCCGGTAAAATCTGCACTATGCGTTTCAATGGGCTGGTCTTCACCAAGCTTCGCAACCATGATAAACGAAATGTCAGACATGTCGTAATGACTCAAATGATCGAAATGAAACGCTCCGTTCAGGATCATATCAGAGAGATTCGTGTTGTTCGGATATTTCGTGTACATGTAACGCAGCTCATTCAGGGTATTCATTCCTTCGTCCATCCAGCCATGCACTCTTTCATTCGACCCGAGAATTCCGTAGAACCAGTTATGTCCCACTTCATGAACAATCACCACTTCCAGTTCGTTCGCGCTAGAAGCATTGCCAATAACAGTAATATTCGGATATTCCATTCCGCCACCGGCAGAGATAGTTCCGTCAACAGCTGTAACATTGTTATACGGATAATCGCCATTCCACTTGGAATAGTAATAGGTTCCGTCGTTGATGTATTCAATTGCATCCTTCCACAAATTCGCATTCCGCGGAGTGAACATGGCCCATGAAGTAACCATACGCTTAGATTCAGGCAACTCTACCTGTCCTTTCAAAACGAGGTAGCGCTTATCTGCGAACCACGCGAAATCATGTACATCCTTCTGCGTATAACGAACGGTTTTATACGTTTCGGAACTTGCAGGAAACTGATCTGCAGGATATTTCTTTTTATCCAGGTAACTGTCGATATTATTATGAGTCTTCGTTGCCAATGCATTCAGGAAATCAATCTCTGATGGTGTCTGACAGTCGCCGGTTGCACCAAGCACATAGTTTTCCGGAAGTGTTATAGAAACGTCAAATGTTCCGTAATCGGAGTAAAATTCACCCTGGTTCAGGTACGGAATGGGGTTCCAGCCATTCTTATCGTAAACAGCCGGTTTCGGGTACCATTGGGTAATCTGGTACGATTGCCCAACATGTCCCAAACGTGAAATTTCGCCCGAAGGAATGCGCACAAAAAATGGTGTGGAGATATTCATTTGTCCACCGGGCGGAATCGGATTATCAAGTGTCAGAATAACAATATCCGGATTTTCAGGATCAAATTGCCATGGTATCGGAGTTCCGTTGGTTGTGAAATTCAAGTTCTCAATTCCTCCTTTCACAGAATCGGGACCGAACGTCAGCAATGTTTCACCGTCGTCATACAATTGTTTGCCAAGTGCCGTGTTTCCGTCCTTATAAGCGTTCGGCCAAACATGAATAAACATTTTGGTCAGCGTCTCAGGAGAGTTGTTATAATAAACAAAAGTTTCATTCCCTGTCAGGGTATGCGCTTTGTCGTCGAGCTTCACATTGATCTGATAATCAATTTTTTGCTGCCAATCCTTTTGTGCCTGAATTTTCGAAGCAAGTAAAGTGAGACAAAGGAAAATGAGCGTTAATTTCATAATGAAAGTTCTGGTTTGTAGTGCAAAAATAATCCAATTGCCGTATTTACAGCGTGAATGTAGTAATCGTGTAAATTTCCCCTCTTTCGATGTTAATGAAATTTCAATTACACATCCGGATATAGTCAACTATTTCATGATCTGTATCCTACTTAAGTTAGAAAGAAAAACCAAGTGTTTTGACTCGTTGAACTTGGACCTAAAAGAACTTTTTCCTTAAATTAAATAAGAAACATCAAATTATGAGATTAATTAAACCAAACAACTACGACGAAACAGACATGAAGATTGCTTATTTGGGAGATGCCATATCGCATCCGGTCCGGAAAAGAATTATCGAACATTTGTTCGTGGCACCATCAAACACCCGAGCCGACTTTAGCAAACTTCTGAATTTAAGCAAACCTGTTGTTGGAAGACACATCCAGAAACTAATTGATGCAGAGTTAGTTGAATTTGATTATAGTTTACATTTCGAACGGATTGAATTAAAAAAAGAAGCCTTTACTGAATTAATGGATTTTTTGTTGGAAATAGGTGTTCAGCCAAGTGGAAAATAGCATTCCGGACAATTCAACAAAGAAAAGAAGTAACCAAATTAGGTTATTAGGTAATTTGTCAATTTGGTTAATATCAGATCAAATCTGCTTTTTGAAACTTTACTACCTTTACCTTATGCAAAAATTCCTCATCATTCAAACCGCTTTTTTAGGTGATGTCATCCTGGCTACTCCTGTAATCAGCGAATTGAAACGGCTTTTCCCTAATGCGCAAATCGACATCTTAGTGAGAAAGGGAAATGAAGGGATTATTGAAACACATCCGGATCTTCAGCAGATTCTCATTCTCGATAAAAAAAAGGGAAAGTTTAGCGAGTTAAAACGCCTGCGCAACACTATCCGTTCTAACAAGTACGATAAGGTAATCAACTTACACCGATTCGGAAGCTCCGGTATTTTAACTGCGTTGAGTGGTGCAAAGGAAAAGATCGGATTCGATAAAAATCCGTTTTCGTTTTCCTACACCCGCAAGATCAAACATGAAATTGGTAACGGAACCCATGAAGTAGAACGAAACTTAGGATGTATTGCTCATTTGGGAGCTGAAAAATTGGTTCAGCCAAAAGTTTATCCGGGAGAAGCGAACCGATCGAAAGTGGCTCCTTTGGTGACAGAACCATTCTACACCTTAGCGCCGGCATCAGTTTGGTTTACGAAGCAGCTTCCGGAAGAGAAATGGGTACAATTGGCAAACATCCTGAAAAAGAAAGGAATTGTTTACCTGGTTGGCGGGCCTGGCGATTTCGAGCTGTGTCAGCGCATTACTGATGCTGCCAGCCTGGATGCTGAAAACAATCTGGCCGGAACGCTTAATCTGCTCGATTCATGCGCGCTGTTTGAAAAAGCAACACGTTGTTATGTAAACGATTCAGGACCGCTGCACATGGCTTCGGCAGTAAATGCTCCAACAACCGCGTTTTTCTTAGCAACAATTCCTGCATTCGGATTCGGGCCGCTATCTGACGATTCGGAAATACGCGAAACATCTGAAATATTAGAATGCCGGCCTTGCGGGCTACATGGAGGTAAAACCTGCCCGAAAGGACATTTTAAATGCAGTGAGATTGTTATTGATTGAATTGAGTATACCGCAGCGACAAGTTTACTTACGTTTCATCAACTTGCCTGCGTTCAAATAAAACAACGCTTTAACCGAAAACGAATTCAACCGCGGTTGATCGAACAAATCATTAAACACATTGAAATACGAACCGTAATTGCCTGCTTTCGACGCGTAGATATTGTATTTCCAAACAAAACGAAGCTCACTTCCCGGGTAGATTACCCAGCGGAAGTCCAGGTCTAAAGTAAAGGCATTGAAACTGGTATTATGATATGAAACACCGTCTGTATCATAACCGGTATAGGCAGTTTCTTCACGTCGGCCATTATTCTCAAGCTTATTGAACTGCACATAAGTTACTTCCTGCCAGTAATGATTCACTTTTAAGATCATCCCGATTCGGTTGGTGAAAGTGTAATTTCCGGTAATGTTATTATTCACGATCCAACGGTCACGCGTTCCCAGGATAATATCATTCTCATAATCCGGATCGGAAACATATACGTATCCATAATCTCTTTTGAGCAATGTCACTGCCGTTTCCGGAACGATAAAGAGTTTATTCGAAATTCTGAATCGTGGACTGATTGATCCTTCGGCATTTATCTTGCCTTGCTCTGCAAATTTTCTCGCTGAAATTGAAATATCCAGCGCTACCCGATTGGAATAATTACTGGAGTAAAAACCACCTGCATAAGCCGAAGCAGCGACATCCATAGGAACTCCCATGGTACGAGATTCAAAATGATCTACTGTTCCGATTGGATTAGCACCCGCATAGAAACCACTGGTAAGAAAGTTCTTAAAAGTTCCGATCCACTCCCCAAAAATTTCCCAGTTGGAATAAAGACTCGGTTTGTATAAATAATTCACACTTGTACTGAAATTGATATTTCTCCGGAGTAAATGTCCGCCCGGATCATAATCTACTCCCCTAAAAAACACATTTGCTCCCCGGTAATTGTTGTTCGAGAGATATCCAAGCTCATTCGGATCATAAGTATTCGAACATTCGTAATATTCTCCGCCAAATGTTCTGGCACCTTCTACTTTCGAGAAATTCAGGTAATTGGTGTAGCCGTTATCTGTTTGCCCGCTGCGCTGATTATAGGAAAACTGTCCCTGTCCGAAGAGCGCATACATCCTGTTTTTTGTCAGAACCTGGAATTCAGCGGAACTTACATTCGACAAAGCATTTACCTCCGGACGGAAAACATTCGAATTAATGAACGAAACGGAATTATTGTTCTTCAGATTTTGGCTCAAAACAAACACATTGTAGTTTGATGTCGGATGTGATAGAATTTCGTGTCTATTCCCAAGTGAATCTTCGTATTCGATATTTGTTTGTTTCTCAATGGCGTTGAAAACTCCGATACCCAGCCCGCTTTTTGTTCTTCCGGAAATTTTTGTGGCATTTACCAATTGTGCCAGATTGGGAGCATTGGTAATTTTATTTCCTGTTTCCTGCAAAGAATCTGCCCGGTGGCCATAAAGTGTATTATCACCTATTCGGCGTGAGTAAAATATATCTCCTATTCCGAAAAGATCCATTCCTTCAAGGAAAAACGGCCGGTTTTCGTTGTAACGCACTTCAAAAGGAGAAAGATTCAGCACCAGATTATCAGAAACCGTTTGGCCAAAATCAGGTACCAGCGTAGCATCCAGCGTAAAAGCCTCACTTAAACCGAGTTTCATATCCATTCCAAAACGCGGCCGCACAGCCCATTCCTGCGCTCCGGTTTGGTCGTTGTAATAATTCTCTAAATAGGTTGTCCCATAAGGCGAAAACGACAAACGGAGAGGCGAATTCAGTTTCGTAAGATTTGTCAGCTCTCCTGATTGTGCCAGCTCTCCATACACTTGCGGGTCAACCGGTGCCCAATAGGCAACTTCCCTGTTTCTCCTGACTTGACGTTTATAATTAATTTTCCAATGCTGGATTTCCTCCATCGTGAACCGAAGCTGTGTAAGTGGAATTTTCATTTCTACAATCCAGCCGATATCAGTCAGTTTCACTTTGCTTTTCCAAACTGCATTCCAGGTAAAATCCGCATCATTCTGACTTCTGATAGCGTCGATCTCAACTCCAGCCGCCGTTACAAAAAATGAAAAGCCATTTTGACCGGCACCGTATGGATCAATCAGAATTCCAAACCAGTCAGCATTTCCATAATCGTCGCGCTGCGAAAGCGGACACATTAATGAATCGGGATGCGGATCGTTCAGGATAGCACCTATGTAAATTGCTTCGTCGTCATAAACAAACATGACTTTCGATTCAAATTTCGATAAGTTTCCTACCGTAGGGAAATTCACAATGAATGAATCAGCCACATCTGCTTTTGACCAGATTTTCTCAGATAAATCGCCGTCCAGTGTAATTACTCCTTCATTTCTCAATGCGCTGACAGATTTCTGCGCAGCGGCAAAAAAAACCACAGAAAGGCTAAGTATGAGTACAAGAAGGGTTTTCACGGCTTAAAATTGGTTATTTCTGAACGAATTAGCATTGTTTGTTATTCGAAAAAATGAATTAATTTTCTCTCGCATGAAAACTGGTATACTCATTTCTTTCGCTGTTTTTTTTTCAGCTTACGGAAAAGCACAAGCCGATATGACTCTTTGGAAAGATTCAGTGATCGGAGCAATCTACAATCCCGCTACGAAAAATGTAGCCTTCGGAAAGAAAGACAAGCAGGAAGTTTATCATATTTTCATTTCAGATTCGGCAGGGAACAATGCAAAACCACTGACTTACCCCGGGTGGCAGGAAGATCGCCATCAATGGGCAGAAGAATGGCATCCTTCAGGTGAATACCTGTTTTGTTACGTTGAGAAAAATGAATATGTGAAAGAGAAAAAACACAAGCGTAAATCAGTTGATGCAACTCCCGGATACGGAGCTTATGTAGATTTATGGCTGATCAAAAAGGATGGTTCCAAAGCATGGAAGATTCTTGATCTGCCCAATTCCTACAATTCGGGAATTATACACTCTGCCATTTCCCCTGACGGAACCAAATTTGCCTGGAGCGAAAGAACACTTGCTCCGAAATTCGGGAACATGAATTTAATTGCCGGAGGTTATGTTATGCGTATTGCTGATATAATTCTGGATTCAGTACCGCATTTAGCAAATATCAAAACCTTTAAGCCGGGGAACCTTGATGCCTGTAATGAACTGGACGGAATTTCTCCTGACAACACACTCATCAGTTTTTATTCCACATTTGAAACCAAAAACATTGTTACAACACCAATTTATACATTGAACGTTGAAACAGGAGAAATCAAACGGCTCACAACCGAATCCTTTGCCCAGGCAGCAACTTTCACTGCAAACGGAAAACAACTGGTTTATATGACCGGAGCCGGATGCGAACGATTCCCCATGGAAATCCAGGGAGCAGATTGGTGGATCATGGATGTTGACGGAACCAACAAACAACGGTTAACTTATATGAATCTAAAAGATCACCCACAATCTGTTAATCATTACCGACTTGCCGGATCTTTAAGTTTTGTTGACGAAACACATTTTCTTGGCGGGGTTATGACACATCCGTTTGGTCTGACGGGGTATACGGCGATTGTTGATATTTCGAAGTATCTGAAAATGTAGTCTCAGAGAAACCCGCAGATCATTGAGCGGCTTGTAGTGAGCTTGTCGAAGTGAGTCGACATAAATCCTGTGCTAAGACATCTAAATCTTAAAACTGCAATAACGTTGCCCTTTCTCAGGATTCAGCAACGCTTGCAATTTACTATTGAAAACAACCCGCTTGCGTTTCGCCACCGGAACACCATAAGTCTGATAGAAATACTTCGTTTGGTTGCAAACAACTTCCCATCCGTATTTCACTCTGGTTATAGCGAGCAAATCTTTCCCAAACCTCGAATTATAGCCATAAATCAAATCCTTAATAACGATGCGTTGTCCTGAAAACCGACGGAAATCTTCTAATGATCGGGGAATTTTATTTGCATGTCCATACCGCGGTTCGTAAAATGCTATGCAGCCTTCCGGCGTTTTGAAAACCACAACCAGTTCCTTGCCGTTCAGAAAGATCAACTCGCGTGTATTGAAATATTCAGAGCGATCAAAACTGAGGTAACAAATGATCAAACTGGTAACCACGGCGAGCGGGATTTTGAGCTTCCATTTTTTGTAGTCCATGCTGTACAGGAAAACCACCACAAGGGAAACCAGCAAAACCGATAGCTGCAGATGAAAACCGCCCGAAACCGATCCCGGAATTTGATCTACCCATTTTACCCAAAGCAGCAAACCCAGAATTGTGAAAGAGAACAAGAGCGCACTCAAAACCGAGATTCCCGGTATAAAACTGCTGAACAGGAAAGCCATTCCAAACAGTAACACAAGGAATCCAAAGAGCATTACTCCTATATTCGAAATCAGGAAATAATTCGGGAATTGATAGAAGTAATACAACGTTAACGGAGTTGTGAATGCAGTTGCAGCTAATCCAACCGCTGTTCCTTCCCAGGCCCATTTCAGGATCTTGTTATCAACAAGTATCAATCTGTGAATCTTCGGATAAAGCAGAAAAATTCCAAGCATGGCTAAGAACGAAAGCTGGAATCCAACATCAAAAACAACCCACGGATTAAATGCCGAAAGAATAATAGCCGTGACGAACAGCGAGATCATTCCGGAGCTTTTTCGATTCAGCAATCCACCAAAGGTTATAACTGAAAACATGAATACAGCGCGCATTACGGCCGGAGAAGCGCCGGTGAGTAATCCATAACACCAAATCACGATAATTGCAATAATCATCGATTGCTTTTTACTTAGAAACCGGGAGAAACGGGCAAGAATAAAATTCAATAGATAGAGCAGTAATCCAACATGCAGACCCGAAACAGCAAGCACATGCATAGAACCGGTATTCGAAAAAGAACTCATCACATCCTGATCCAGATTTGCTTTATCGCCAAGCAGCAATGCTTTCGAAACTCCGAGAAAATCACCATCCAGGTACTTCTCCATTTGTTTGGCAAGATAGTCGCGCCAGTTCAAAAACATCCCGTTCAATGTCCATGAATTTCCGCAACCTACAATCTGATCAGAAAAAGCATAAAGCTGATGTGTCACACCTTTTGTCAGATAATACCATTTCCCGTCAAAAGCACCCGGATTTTTATTTTGCTTAATCGGACTTAGCGCCCCGTCAAGGATCAGATCATCATCAACTTTATAAATAGAATCCGGTTCCTGAACGTGAACAAGAAACTTGAAATCCGACCAGCAGATCAATCCTTTTTCTTCCTGATAAACACATTGGACCAGCAAATTCTGTGATTGTCCGGTAGTTTTACCGACTTCCAGCACATGAACTTTAAAACTGCCTTCGTACTCCTTTTGCAGGTGATCTTCCTGATTCCGGAAATCATTCAACTGAAAATTAAGCGCTCCCACAAGAAAGAATAATCCGGCAAGAACAAGTTTCCGCTGAGTTATTTTCAATTGAAAACTTTTGGAAAGAAACAAAATCAGGCAGGAGAAAATAAGCACTATCAGAACTCCGATTGTCAATTCCAATGTTGTATCTGAATAGAATGCTGTTACTCCGCCCAAAAACCAGGCGGAACAGGAAAGATATAGTGCAATTGATGAGTTAGCAGTCATGAATAGCAGAGTGTTAGACGAATAAAAATAGAAAAACACCTCCAAAATGAACTAAAGTTATAATTGAATTTTTACACTTGTACAAAAGTGTAATCGCCTTTCGGAAAGCATGAATATCAGCTCATTAATCAAAACACTTTGCTGAGGTGCAAATCAAAAACAATATCCTTAATTTTGATTTTCAAAGATTCATTCTTACTCAGACCTTTGTGGCAGCGAAATTAATGGCAAACCATTTTTAAACTTCCACGGTCAGAAAATTGACATTCGGGTTTGGGAAATCCGGGAACATTATACGTAGCTTTTGCTTATACATCGTTATTTCCCGGATATTAGGACCATTAAATATTACACTTTAAGGCCACTTTCTGCGACAAACAAGTCAATTATCAAGACTAAGAGCGTAGTTAGTCAGTTGAAAAATAATCAATTGTTGAAAAATTCGCATTTCTAATAAAAATATTGTTTGTTTCTTTACGCTATCAAAATCAAACCAAAATGAGATTAACAATCAAATTATTTGTACCTACACTAGCTTTCGCCACCATTTTAGGTTCTTGTGGTGATTCTGCAGATAAAACGGAAAAAGAAACCGTTACTGTAGAAGACAGCAATTTCGACTCTGAGGACGAGGATTACGTATTGCCTCCCCCTATTTCTTTAGCTCAAATGTTTAAGGAAGCCGGGTTAAGTTATACTGCCGGAAAAGCCAACTCACCGAAGAAAAAAGGAGATTACAACCAGAAAATTGATCAGTTGTTAAACCTTGGGGTTTATTCAACAGATTTGGCTTATTGCGCAATCAATAATAAAACACAGGAAGCACGGGAATACCTGGTTGCCGTTCAATACCTGGGCTCAAAAGTTGGGTTGGAAAGCGTTTTTGCAGATAAGGAACTAATCGATCGTTTCGATAAAAATCTGGGGGATCAGGGAGCTTTGGAAGAATTACTCTACGATATCCAGGATAAAACCGACGTTTATTTAGACGATAACAACATGCGTTACCTTGCTGCAATTGAATTTGCTGGGGCATGGGCTGAAGGTGTTTACCTTGGAATTGATGATACGAAGAAAAAAGGAGCTGATCTTGATATTGCCATGGTTGAGCAAATGATCCTTTTGGAAAACATCATCAAAGGATTGAAATCGCACCCTGCAAAAGAAGATAAACGTTTGAAAAAAGTAATTTCTTCATTTGAAAACGTACGTGATACATATAATGGATTTGAAACAGTTAAGAAAACGGGTTCAAACAAGAATTTCACAGCCCCGCAGCTTACTGCCGATGAATTTGAAGCATTAGCTAAAGAAATCTCGAATCTTCGTAACTCTATTGTTTCACCTAAGTAAATAACCTCGATTATGAAAAACACAATATTCATCGGATTAATTGCATTTAGCGGAGCAATTATGAGTATCGTTCCATCAGCTGCTTCGCGCGACGGAGGAGCATTCGATGCACAGGTCAATACCATGAAACAAGATTGCAAAGACCTGATCAAAGCATGCAGATATGAAGGTTCGAAAGTCACCTACTACTCGGCAGGTTCTTCGAAACAAAAAAAAGAAGTCGAATTATTCCTCTTCCTTGCAAAAGAATACCAGATTGCGATCAGCGCTAAGAAAAGTTTAGCAACTGTTACTGTGAAATTCTACGACGCATCTTCTGATGTTGACAGCAGAAAACTGATCAAGGAATACAAGAATATTCAGGGAAAAAGCTTCGTTGTAAGTTCTGACGAACTGAACAAACTTTACCGCAAAAAAGTCCCTGAAGTTGAGCGTTTGAAAAACATTCACGTAGAGTATTCATTAGGAACAGGTAAAAACGTAAAAGAAGCTGTAGTTTTAGTTTACGGATTCAAAGCATAAATTCGCTTGAAATCGAGTGGAAAACTGTACTTTTGTACACCAATTAATTAGTCATATGATACAAGTAACTCTTCCTGACGGATCAGTTAGACAATACAACGCAGGAGCAACAGCATTAGATGTTGCTCTTAGCATTTCTGAAGGCTTGGCACGTAATGTATTGGCTGCCAAAGTAAATAACGAAGTAGTAGACGCAACCCGTCCGCTGACTTCCGATTGTACGTTACAGTTATTGACCTGGAACGACGCTGAAGGAAAATCTACCATGTGGCACTCTTCTGCTCACCTGATGGCTGAAGCATTGGAGTTTTTGTATCCCGGAATTAAACTGGCTATCGGTCCGCCGATTACAAACGGTTATTACTACGATATCGATTTCCTGGATTACACTTTCAAAGAGGAAGACTTAGCGAAAGTTGAAGAGAAAATGAAAGAGCTGGCAAAACAAAAACTGCAGTTCGTTCGAAAAGAAGTGAGTAAAGCAGATGCATTGGCATACTTTACCGAAAAACAGGATCCTTACAAATTGGAATTAATCCAGGATTTACCTGATGGTTCAATCACGTTCTATACACAAGGAAATTTCACTGACCTTTGTCGTGGACCGCATATTCCGGATACTGGCTTCATCAAAGCAATTAAACTGCTCTCTATTGCCGGTGCTTACTGGCGTGGGGATGAGAAAAACAAACAATTGACTCGTGTTTACGGAATTACTTTTCCAAAAGCTTCTGAGTTAACAGAATACCTGGAATTGCTGGAAGAAGCAAAACGCCGTGATCACCGTAAGGTCGGGAAAGAACTGGAATTGTTTACTTTCTCTCAAAAAGTCGGTCAGGGATTGCCGTTGTGGTTACCAAAAGGTGCTGCATTGCGCGAACGTTTGGAGAATTTCCTGAAAAAAGCACAGAAAAAAGCCGGTTACGAACAAGTTATTACTCCGCACATCGGGAATAAAGAATTGTACATTACTTCCGGTCACTACGAAAAATATGGCGCCGATTCATTTCAGGCAATTAAAACTCCTGATCCGGACGAGGAATTCTTATTGAAACCTATGAACTGTCCGCATCACTGTGAGATTTTCAAAAGCAAGCCGCGTTCTTACAAAGATCTTCCGGCCCGTTTTGCAGAATTCGGAACAGTTTATCGTTACGAACAAAGTGGTGAACTACACGGATTAACACGTGTTCGCGGATTTACACAGGATGACGCTCATATTTTCTGTACCCAAGATCAGGTAAAAGAGGAATTCAAAAAGGTAATCGACCTGGTACTGTACATTTTCAAAACATTGAAGTTTGAGAAATTCAAGGCTCAGGTTTCATTGCGTGACCCTAACAATCCATCAAAATACATTGGTTCCGATGAGAATTGGGCGAAAGCGGAAAGTGCAATTATCGAAGCAGCTGCAGAAAAAGGATTGCCATCTGTAGTTGAATACGGTGAAGCGGCTTTCTACGGTCCGAAACTGGATTTCATGGTACAGGATGCTTTAGGTCGTGAATGGCAGCTTGGAACAATCCAGGTAGATTACAATTTACCGGAACGTTTCGAATTGGAATATACCGGTGCAGATAACCAGAAACACCGCCCGGTAATGATTCACCGCGCCCCCTTCGGATCAATGGAAAGATTCGTTGCCGTGTTACTAGAACATTGTGGTGGTGACTTCCCTTTATGGCTTGCAACTGACCAGGTAGCTATCCTGCCGATCTCAGATAAATACAACGAGTATGCAAAAGAAGTTTCAGAATTGCTAAATAATTCCGATATTCGCGGCTTCGTTGATGATAGAAACGAAAAAATTGGAAAGAAAATTCGTGAAGCAGAATTGAAAAAAATCCCTTTCATGCTTGTAGTAGGTGAAAAAGAAGCTGAAAATCGTGAGATTTCAGTGCGCCAACGCAGCGAAGGAGATAAAGGTTCAATGAGTATTCAGGCGTTTGCAGATTTGATTCAGCAGGCAATTGAGAGCGAATTATCCACAAACGTGTAAAAAACTGAATGAGAAAAGACAACAAAAAACCTTTTATAAAAAGAGTTGAAACGGAAGTACACCGCATCAACGGAAAAATTCTTTCGCCTGAAATTCGTTTAGTAGTAGAGGATGGTGAGCCGCAGGTAATGAAAACCTCAGAAGCAATGCGCTTAGCTGAAGAGCAAGAGCTTGACTTGGTTGAGATTTCGCCAAATGCGGTTCCGCCGGTGTGTAAAATTATGGACTACCGTAAATTCTTATACAACCAAAAGAGAAAGTCGAAAGAACTTAAAGCAAAACAAAGTAAAGTGGTTTTGAAAGAAATTCGTTTTGGTCCCAACACAGATGATCACGATTTTCAATTCAAGTTATCACACGCTAAAAAGTTCTTAACCGAAGGTTCCAAGTTGAAAGCTTATGTATTCTTCAGAGGTAGAACAATTGTATTTAAAGAAAGAGGTGAGATCTTATTATTGAATTTCATTCAGGAACTTGCAGACGTTGGTACACCGGAACAGTTACCAAAACTGGAAGGGAAAAGAATGATCGTAATGATTAACCCGAAAAAGAAGTAGCGAAGCTACTGATAAGAGACAATCCGCCTGAGGCGGAAGTCTAAAATGTTTGAGACAAATAATTATCAATTGATAGTTGCTAATTAATAGATGCTGATAGAGTATTCACTTTTAAAAAAAAAGAGAAATGCCAAAAATGAAAACAACATCCAGTGCAAAGAAGAGATTCACTGTAACTGGGTCTGGTAAAATCAAGAGAAAACACGCTTTCAAAAGCCACATTCTTACGAAAAAAACCAAGAAGCAAAAACGTAATTTAACTCACGCAGGTTTGGTTCACCAATCAGATTTGTCGAACGTTAAATTAATGTTGAACATGAAATAAAACGGATCGCTAACGCGAAAAGTTTTGTTTTAAATTTTATGTTCCGATTCGATACGAGGTATCTGTTTACGGAACGGTATTGTTAACCAAGTATTGAGTACCTAAGATCCGTCAAGGCGGACACTCACTATTAAAAACTAAAAGATATGCCAAGATCGGTAAATCATGTGGCTTCAAGAGCCCGCAGAAAAAATTTCATGAAGCTGGCCAAAGGTTACTACGGCCGCAGAAAGAATGTTTGGACAGTAGCAAAAAATGCTATTGAAAAAGGATTAAACTACGCTTACGAAGGTCGTAAGCAAAAGAAAAGAAACTTCCGTTCATTGTGGATCACGCGTATCAACGCTGGTGCTCGTGCTCACGGAATGAGCTATTCTCAATTCATGGGAGCTATCCACAAAAGCGGTATCGAATTGAACCGTAAAGTATTAGCTGACCTTGCAATGAACCATCCTGATGCGTTCAAAGCAGTAGTTGACTCATTGAAAAAATAAAAAGAATTTATTCTATCAGCATAAAGTCCCGACAAACGCCGGGACTTTTTTTATGCCGGATTATCCGGATCGCGGTAAGTAGTAGTGACAAGTCGCGACTTGTCACTACTACTTACCTATTACGCTTTTGGTTTTGATTTATGCTTGTTCTTAAAAAACGGTTTCTTCCCTTTATTTCCATTTCCGCCTCCGCCTCCGGAAGATGAAGTTTTAAATTCCGGAGCTACACCCAAATCTTCCGGCATAGGAACACGTTCTATCTGTACTTCGATCAATCGTTCAATACGTGCAAGTTTTGGCATGTCTTTCGGATTAATCAATGTGTAAGCCTCCCCTTTCGTATTAGCGCGGGCTGTTCTACCAATTCTGTGAACATAATCTTCCGCATCACGAGGCGCATCGTAATTGATTACCATATTGATTTCCTTGATATCAATTCCGCGGCTCATCACATCGGTTGCAACCAAAATACGGATTCGTTTAGAGCGGAAACCTCTCAATACTTCTTCCCGCATATCTTGCTCCAATGCCGATGAAACACCTTCCGTGTTTCTGAAACCATTTCGTTTCAAATAATGAACAATACTGTTCACTTTCGTCTTTTGCGATGTAAAAATGATAATACTCGTATAATCAGGTCGTGCCTCCAATGTACGTTTTAGCAAAGCATCCTTTTGTTCATCGAAAGCCAACTGAACACGCTGTGTTACACCGGCCGCCGGTTTAGATATCGAAAGCGCTATTTCCTTCGGATCAATTAAGATTTTAGCTGAAAGATTCTTGATCTTGGGAGGCATGGTTGCACTAAACAACAATGTTTGTCTCTTTTTCGGAAGTTTCGAAATAATTCGTTCTATATCATCCGAAAATCCCATATCCAGCATTTTGTCCGCTTCATCCAAAACCAGGTGCTCCAACTGACTGAAATCAACATAACCCTGCATCATGTGCGAAAGTAATTTTCCCGGAGTAGCAACAATGATATCTGTTCCTTCTACAATTGCAGCTTTTTGTTCTTCCCATTTTGTACCATCACCACCACCATAAATAGCGATCGATCCTACTGAAACAAAATAAGACAATCCTTGAATTTCCTGTTCGATCTGAACAGCTAATTCCCTGGTAGGAACCAAAATCAAAGTATTGATGGAATTATCTTCTTTACCTGTTAACTTGTGAAGTATAGGTAAAATAAATGCAGCAGTTTTACCGGTACCTGTTTGCGCACAAGCCAGCAAATCTTTTTCTTCTAAAATAATTGGAATTGATAGTTCCTGAACCGGGGTTGGTGTTTCAAAGCCCATGTGATAAATTGCTTCTAATACCTGTTCGTTTAATCCTAAATCATTAAAATTCATTCTGCAAATTTAACACAATAAGACTGTTTTCTACTATCCTAAAGATCGATTGATTATCTGTTAGTTAGCTAACCAAATAAAACCAATTTGAAAAAAAAAATAATTGTTGATTATTTTAGGTAATGATGCAACCAAATCCTTCGTAATTTCGTTTACTAAAAAGGTTTAGTAAATATTTAGTTATGCGATTTATTGGAATATTAATAGTAGCTATGACATGGATAGGCTCGAGTGCTTACGGGCAGTGTGGCTCATTTCCTGTTTTGGATCTTGGAAACGATGTAATGCTTTGCCAGGGACAAACTGTGGACTTTACAGTTCCTGCAGGCTACGACTTTCATTCCTGGAATGTCACCAGCGGAAATCCTGCTACCGTGACAATAAGCGGAACACAAACTGTTATCCTCGAAGTTCAGAATTCTACCGGAAACTTAGTGGTTAATGGTGATTTCGAAGCAGGAAACACAGGGTTCACTTCACAATATAATGCTCCGTCAACACCACCGCCCGGAAATTGCTGTGGTTTGCTGAGTAATGCCGGTGATTATGCCATTACAACCAATCCAAATATTGTGCATACAAATTTTGTAAATTGTGTTGATGTTACTGCAACCGGACCGGGAAATATGATGGTGGTAAATGGATCAACTATTGCGAACACAATTGTGTGGGCACAAACAATATCCGTTTCTCCCAACACCGACTACAACTTTTCTGCATGGGTTTCCAGTTTGGAAAACACCAATTCAATAAATGTATCCCACTTACAGTTTTTTATTAACGGAGTTCAGGTAGGACCAATTTTCCAACCGTCTTTGACAGGCTGCAGCTGGCAGCAATTTTTTGAAACATGGAATTCAGGTATTGAAATCTCTGCGGATATCAGCATAATTGCTCAGAACAGTGCCGGAAATAATGATTTTGCTCTTGACGACATCTCGTTCAGTGCTACATGTGTTCAATCAGATACAGTTGAAGTTGTACTTGATCCCAGTTCAATAAATGCCGGTTCAGACATTGCTTTCTGCCAAAACGAATCTGAAAGTTTAACTGCAACGGCAAACTTCCCCAATCCAAATTTCACGTGGGAAACCGGGGCTACAACTGCAACGATTACTCCAACAGCAAGCGGCTATTATACGGTTTCAGCAACCAGTCCTTCGGGATGCTTTCTTTCTGATTCTGCCTTGGTAACAATTACGCCAATGCCTTGGGATTTTGATATTGTAGATTCACAACCAACAAGCTGCGGAGTTAACAGCGGTGCTGTTTTCGCCGTAATGAACGGAACATTTAATGATCCGCCATATTATACCTGGAACGGTCCGGGAGCAAACAACCCCAACCAGGTAGATGCTTCTGTTTGGCAAAATTTATCTTCTGGTTGGTATTACATCCAGGTTGAATCTGCCGGTTGTTACAGATACGACTCTGTGTTTGTTGATGTGAGCAATCCGCCGGTTGCAGGAATTGGCGCAACTCCGCTTTCAGGTGATGCTCCATTGAATGTGACTTTCACAAACTCAAGCACGAATTCAACATCTTATATATGGAGTTTCGGGAACGGAAATACTGCAAATGCAAATGATCTTTCCGGTCAGCAGCAAACATACACTGATCCGGGTGTTTACACAGCTTATGTGGTTGCCGAGCAAGGAAACTGTGACGACACTGCATTTATTACAATTGTTGTAAACGAGCCGCCGGTTCCGCCAATTCCGCCGGTTATTGTTCCTGTTGATCTTTCTTACCCGAATGTTTTTACTCCGAACGGTGATTTGAAAAACGATTTCTTCGAATTTGATTTATTGAATATCAAGGAAATTGAAATTTACGTAGTGAATCGCTGGGGTGAAACAGTTTTCAGCAGTACTGACGTTAATTTCAAATGGGACGGTAAAATTAACGGCACACTCGCTACCGAAGGCGTTTATACATTTGTTTATAAAGCAACCGGTGCTCAGAACGAAAATTTAGAAGGACAAGGATTTGTACACTTAGTGTACTAACTTCAGATATGGAACAAAAAGGTCGGGGCGAATAATTATTCGCCCCGACCTTTTTGTTCCAACTTTTTTATAAGGCTTTTTATTCTTTAGACTATGCGTTCGCCTTCGGATTTGCAAACAGTTTCACATCCGATTCCTGAATTTCCTGGTCACAAAGAATTACCAATCGTTCAATGATGTTTCTCAGCTCACGGATGTTTCCGGTCCAATCTGTATCTTTCAAAGCGGCAAGTGCGCCTGTGGTAAGCGATTTTCTTGGAATTCCATGTTCAGCACAAACAATTGTCAGGAAATGTTCTGCCAAAAGCGGAATGTCTTCTCTGCGTTCATTCAACGAAGGAACATGAATCAGGATAACCGCTAAACGGTGATACAAATCTTCTCTGAATCGTCCTTCCTCTATTTCTTTTCGTAAATCTTTATTTGTTGCAGCAACAATTCGTGCATCAATTTTAATATCGCGCTCACTGCCTACTCTTTGAATAACGTTCTCCTGTAACGCGCGCAGCACTTTCGCCTGAGCAGAAAGGCTCATATCTCCGATTTCGTCGAGGAACAATGTTCCACCGCTTGCCAGTTCGAATTTTCCTTTCTTATCCTTTACAGCTGAAGTAAATGCTCCTTTTTCATGACCAAACAATTCACTTTCGATCAATTCGCCAGGAATTGCAGCACAATTCACTTCAATGAAAGGCATTTTCTTCCGGTTAGAATAATCGTGAAGTGAGCGGGCAACCAATTCTTTCCCCGTTCCGTTTCCACCGGTTACTAAAACACGTGCATCTGAAGCGCCAACTTTTTCGATCATTTCCTTGATCTTGTTGATTCCTTCTGTTTCGCCGATAATGGAAGAACCTTTGAAACGCTTAACAGTAGTTTTCAACTGTTTTGTTTCTTCCACCAAACCAACGCGCTCTTTTGCATTTCGAACGGTAACCAAAATCCGGTTCAGGTCTAACGGTTTTTCAATGAAATCGAACGCACCTTTTTTAATAGCCTCAACCGCATTTTCGATACTTGCATGACCAGAAATCATAATTACAGGAGCGTCAATTCTCGCTTCATTGAGTTTTGCGAGCACTTCCATGCCATCCATTTGCGGCATTTTGATATCGCAAAAAATAATGTCGTATAACGAATTCTTCGCTTTATCAAGTCCTTCTATTCCGTTCTCAGCCTCATCAACATGAAAACTTTCAAATTCTAAAATTTCTCTTAATGCGCGTCTGATCGCACGTTCATCATCAATAATTAAAATTTTCGCCATTTGATTTTTGAATTGTCGCTCGAAGATACATAAAATGAGGGATTCTTGAAATTCGAAACACCTGTCATGTTGATGAAAATCAATCCTGCTTCGTGAATCGTTTTAAAACCCCTTCTTTCAGGGAACAAGGGGAGATTACGAACGATTTAAAATCGAACTTATCAAGAATCCATTTGGTTTTTAACGCGGCTATCGGTGCCATTTTTCTTCGAATCGGAATGATATACGGATGTTGCTCTCGCTCTTCTAAGGTAGAGTCAATAATCCAGTCGAGTTCTTTTCTCAAATCATCAACCGGCATGTGCTGAACTTCTATTCCTTCAGGAAAAGACTGCTGGTACAGCATTTCATAGAATGTCTCAAAACTTCCGCTTGCGCCAACCAGCACGTCAACCTCGCCGAATTTTTTCAGAGCAGTGCCTTCTTCTTCGAACCAGGCCAGCAATGTTTGTTTTTCGCTTTCCAATAACGGATCGGAGCAAGGGAATTGCTGAATAGCGCGTGAAACACCAATATTCAAACTGCACGACTGCATTTCTTCACCTTCGGCAACGCGAATAAATTCTGTGCTTCCACCACCAATATCCATAATCAGCGAAGGTTTTTCGAAATTGTAACTCCAGCTAACCCCCTGGTAGATCAATTCTGCTTCGGCCAATCCGTCAATAATTTCAACTTCAATAGAAAACCGTTTGAACAATTCTGCCGTGAAAGCATAACCATTCTCGGCATCGCGTATTGCTGAAGTGCCGAATCCCATTACTTCCTGGACTTTATATGCTTTACAGACTGAAAAAAAATGTGTGAAAGCCATAAATGCACGTTCTTTGGCGTCATCACTGATCTTATTCTCAATAATTCCGCCCATTCCCAAAGCAACTCCTTCCTTTACATTGCAAACAACGCGAAATCCGGTCGCATCTGTGTCTGCGATCAATAAATTGAAAGTATTCGTTCCTAAGTCAATGATCCCAACGCGCATTATTTCATTTTTAGCCAATTAATGATTGTTCTTAGGCGCACGGAATGCCCGAATTGCAGCAGTCCGTTTTTATAAAGTCTTCCGGCAACCCAAAGCATCAGCACAGCCGATAACAATGTTACAATTAACGAAATATACACCTGAATTCCTTCTCCCGGACCAAATCCCTGGGCTAATTTAACCATCATTACAATTGGGGCCGTAAAAGGCAGATAACCGTAAAATGTGCTGCTGGCTGCTTCCGGGTGAATTGAAACCGAATAACCGCAATAAAGGGAGAAGCACAATATCGCAATCAAAGGAAGTAAGAATTGTTGTCCGTCTGATTCTGATCCTGAAACGGCGCCAAGTGCAGCAAAAAAAGCTCCGTAGAACAAATAGCCAACAATAAAGAACAAGAAGAAGAACGGCAAGATGTAAGCATATTGGATACGATCGAATACCAGAACAATAAACTCATTGGTAACCGAATGAACCTCCGCCACAGCATCTGTCGGACTGAACGTATCTACAAAAATTTGTTCACGCAGAAAGTACAATCCGGCGCTTATGAATGTGATCCAGACAATAAATTGAATAAATGCGCTCAGGCCGATTCCCAGTATTTTTCCGAAAAGCATTGCCCTCGGAGTAACTGAAGCGAGCATCACCTCTACTACCCGATTCGATTTTTCTTTGGAAACCGAACGCAGAATGGTCATTCCGAAAAGGAAGATGAAAACGAAGATGACAGTTCCAAAGAACAATCCGACCCAAGACGACAAGTTTTCTGCACTATCAGTAGGATCGTACGCATTTTTGAAATTCAAGGTCAAAGGCTGCTTAATACGGCGAAAATCCTGAAGAGACAGATCTGTAAATTCCTGCGCGACCAATTCTTCCATTCGTCTTTCAACCTGGTATCGAATGTCGATCTGCATTTGGATGGACGGTTTCTCTTTGTAAAAAACAAATCCGGATTTATTGGTCAAAACCCCTGAGTTGATTTCCACCATTGCGTCGTAGCTCTCGTAACGCTTGTCTTTGGCAAATTCCTCGATCTCTATTACATCATTGACAAAGTAGTAAGCGATTTTCGGATCCGGTTTTGCCATGATCTTCTGATCCATTACATTTTGATGATCTGCGATTAGTACTTTCCAGTGCTGTTCGTCGTTCCCTCCAAAAGCAAACAAAACATAAACCAGCAAAAGAACTACTGCAGGACCAAAAACGGCCATGAACAGAAAAGACCGGCTCCCAATCCGATCAAACAATTCACGTTTTGCTATTATCCAACTATTTCTCATTTAATATAATTTAAAATTGAAACCAGAGGAAAAGAAGAAAGAGGAAAAAAGGAAGAAACCAGATTAGATTAAAATTAAACCACTTTGTTTCTATTCACTATTTTTTGTTCTCTTTCTGACTTTTCATTTTTCAATTATCAATTTTCCATTTTAATTTCGGGTTGAACTGTTGCCAAAAACACATCATGCATGGATGGCAAAACTTCCCAGGCTGCTTCTATCTTAACATTTCCCATTAACACTTTCAGCAAATCCTCGAAAGAACTTTCTCCTCTCATTCGCACGCGGGCAATAAAACGATCGTCACCCAGAACTTCTTTATCTGTTAATTCAAATCCTGTCCAGAGCGCATTCACAAAAGCAATCATGTTTCCACGGAATTTAACGGCATACTCACCCGATTTTGTTTTTTCCTGCAATTCGCTGACAGTTCCCTGCAACACCTTTTTCGCTTCATGAATCAAGGCAATCCTATCGCAAATTTCTTCAACCGAACGCATGTTGTGGGTCGAAATCAAAATGGTTTTCCCCTTCATCTTCATTTCGAGCAGTTCCTGTTTGATCAGTTCTACATTTACCGGATCGAAACCGGAAAAGGGTTCATCGAGAATGAGTAATTCAGGCTCATGCAATACTGCGCAAATGAACTGAACTTTCTGCGCCATTCCTTTTGAAAGTTCTTCAATGCGCTTTCTTCTCCAGTCCTGGATCTGAAATTTATCCAACCAATATTCAAGTGAACGGTTTATGTCTGCTTTTGTCATTCCTCTTAAAGCGCCAAAGAATCGTGCGTGCGCCTCAACGGTCATGTTCTTATACAAACCACGTTCTTCAGGCAAATAGCCAATAGAAGAAAGATGCTTTTGCTGCATCAGATCTCCTTTAAACCGAACGGTTCCTTTATCGTGTTCAATAATTCGATTGATTATACGGATCAAAGTTGTTTTTCCCGCACCATTAGGTCCAAGCAATCCAAAGATCTCTCCGCTTTTCAGCTGCAGAGAAACCTCATCCAAAGCCATTTTACGATTAAATCGTTTGGTAATATTTTCTAACTCAAGCATCATCATCTTGCACGTCGTTTTGTGTTGAAGGGTAAGTTAAAGGGAGTTTTCCAAATAATTTTTCTTTCCAGTTTTTCCATTTGAAAATGCGCCAAAGCACAAAAACAAATAACGGGAAAAAGATGAATGGTACAATCAAAATTTCGAAACCTACTGCCGGGTCTGATTTATCCAAAAACAAGGCATCTGTTCGAAAAGCCTGGTAATCACTTGTGACAATTAAGATACTGAAAAAATTATTAGCTGTATGAAAACCCCACGACAATTCAAGTCCATCATCGAGCACAGTGATCAACGCCGTCATGATACCTGATGCAACATAAAACACAAGAACAATAAGTCCCATGGAATCGAGTTCCGGATTTCCCATGTGCAGAACTCCAAAAATAAGTGCGCTGGAAAGAATGGCTGTTGACGCGCGTTTTGTAACCCGACCAAATAACTGCATCGTGAAACCGCGCACTATTATTTCTTCAAATCCGGTTTGAAACGGTACAAGAAAAATGGAAATAAAAAACAGGTAAATGAACGAATCCCATTCGAAGATCCAACCCAGTTGAGTTTGTCCGGTCCATATTTCAATGCAAAACAAAGCTCCCACAATTAGCCCCCAAACAAAGAAACCTGTTCCGAAACGTTTCAGATCGAAGCTGTCACGCGAGGTTATAAATGAGAGAAACGTTCGATGATGAAGGACCTTGGCGACAAATACAAGCAGCGCAAAACCGATCAGAAACGGAACCAGTGTAATAATGAATTGCTCGTTATAGGAAAAAGCCGCAGAAATATCTTCTTCAGTTGTATCTGGTGTAACCTGAACCCGTGACGAGATAATGGAATACGAAGCTATTGAACCAAAACTGAATACACCGACGAAAACAAAAATAATTGAAGCCAAATAAACTAACCACGAGTTTTTGGCTTCGTAAGGTGCTAAAAAATGCTTCATAAGGTAAAGCTAAAAAATTTACCTCATGAAACGGTAAACCTATTGCAATATCACCTTCGTTCGGTCAATTATTTCATTATTCCGGCTCAACTCAACAAAATACAATCCGGCTTTCTGATCTAACTGAAAAGAAGCATTTGAAAGGTTCAATTCTTCTGTTGTTAATTCCCGCGAATAAACCAGCTGACCAATCTCACTGAAAACATTAATTGTGGCAGCGGCATTTCCGGCGATATCGAATGAAATGTTTAAGTTCCCGTCCTGAGAAGGATTCGGACTTACCAGGAAAGAGCCGTTTGCTTTTTTCACGTATGCAATTGCAAGTTCATTGCGCGTACCATCTTCATCTGTTTGGCTCAGTTTATAATACACCGATTTGTTAGTGTTCTCCGCATCCAGAAAATTATATGTATTCAACTGAACGCTATTGCCAACGGCAGGAACATCCGTTAAGTAGCTCCATTTTTTTGCATCTTCTGATACTTCGACTGTAAAGAACTTGTTTCTGTTCTCAGATTGTGTTTTCCATACCAATCGATTGCCACCTGATTCGTTATATCCCTGAAATGAAAGGAACTCAACAGGCAAAACCATCGCCATGCAATTACAGTTCACCACCTGGTACGGAATTCCCGGACCTTCGATGATCAGTTTCAGGTTCACGCAATTCAGATTGTTTACGTTTGCCTCGGTACAACCTGGATGCGTAGTGTAAGTATATTCTGCTCCGTCGGTATTGATGAACGGATTTGTAGTTGTAACCGCAGAACCTGTTCCGCCTAGTTTCGGAAGTGAATAATAGCCATTCTGCTGTCCGTTGTTACAGTCGATCAGCGTTTGTAAAGTATATAACTCCTGTACGTTGGGTCCTGAAAGAACAACGCTGTAATTGAAATTCACATTGTAATTATATCCATTCGGACAATTTGTAGAACTAACAACAATTGACTGCGGACAAATTCCAACGGCTACAGAATAACCAAGGCTTGATGTGATGGTGCATTGTGAAAAACCGAACGAAGAAATGAAGAGTAAAAAAAGTGTGATTTGAAGCTTAAAAGAACGTTTGTACATAACTGTATGACCTGAATTTGGGTGCAAAGGTACGATACTATTCATGCATAGTATTTATTGGATGAAAGATTTAGTTAATTTTCACAATCATTTAACATCCTGATTGGCCACTAACCGCTACATCTGTTTTTTGCGAATTTATTTATGGAAGCAAAAGTGGTTTCGGGAAAACAAAAAAGACCATCCGAACTAACGAATGATCTTTCAGTATTTCATTTGAACCTTCAACTATTGAAACATATCTTTCATTCGTTGAAAAAATCCTTTTTCACTTGCATCCGGATTCGGCTTGAAGTTTTCGCTGGCTTTTAGTTTTTCTAAAATCTCACGTTCTTCTTTACTTACTTTTTTCGGGGTCCACACATGAATATGTACGAACAAATCTCCGGAACCGTATCCTTGAAGAATAGGCAATCCTTTACCTTTCAGGCGAAGCATTTTTCCGCTTTGAGTTCCGGCATCAACTTTAATTTTCACTTTGCCGTTTACGGTTGGAACTTCAATAGATTCACCAAGTACCGCATCAACGAAATTCACAAAAGCATCGTAATGCAGGTGTTCGCCGTCTCTGCGCAATTCCTCGTGTGCCTGCTCTTCGATCAAAACAATTAAGTCGCCGGGAATTCCGTTAAACGGACCCGCGTTTCCTTTTCCTGAAACACTTAGCTGCATTCCTTCTTCAACTCCTGCCGGAATAGCAATTTCGATCACTTCTTCCTGTCGTTTCAGTCCTTGTGAATCAGCATCAGCAGGTTTTTTGTCTATCACTTTCCCTGCGCCCTGACAAGCATTACAAGCACTTTGTGTCTGCATTGCTCCTAAAAAAGTTTGAGCTACACGCGTAATGCGGCCGGTTCCGTTGCAGGTAGTACAATTTTTATAAGTTACACCTTCGGCGTTAACCAGTTTGTTAACCTTAATCTTTT
>CAMLIF010000035.1 GCA_946479985.1 uncultured Flavobacteriales bacterium | reverse complement strand
CGGATATTCACCGATTGGTGATTTACAGTCGCGACGAGCAAAAGCAGTACCTGATGAATCAGCAGTTCCCCGATTCCAGGCACAAAGCTATCCGTTACTTTATTGGAGATGTGCGCGATTTTGAGCGGCTGAAACGCGCAATGAACGGTATTGATTATGTGATTCATGCCGCAGCAATGAAACATGTACACATTGCAGAATACAATCCGGACGAATGTGTGAAAACCAATATCGGCGGAGCAGAAAACGTAATTCGTGCAAGCCTGGAAACAAACGTGGAAAAAGTGGTTGCTCTTTCTACTGATAAAGCTTGTGCCCCTATTAATCTGTACGGTGCCACAAAACTCACTTCCGACAAGCTATTCATTGCAGCAAACAATATTAAAGGACAAAAGAAAATTGATTTTTCAGTAGTTCGTTATGGAAACGTAATGGGTTCCAATGGCTCAGTAATTCCTTTCTTTCAGAAGTTAAAAGAAGCCGGGGAAATTCCGATTACGCATCCGGAAATGACGCGTTTCAATATTTCTCTTCAGGAAGGTGTAGAAATGGTTCTGCATGCACTCGACAAAGCCTGGGGTGGCGAATTATTTGTGCCAAAAATCCCTTCCTATAAAATCACCGATGTAGCTGAAGCGGTCGCTCCCGGTGTTCCCGTAAAGGTCATTGGGATTCGTCCCGGCGAGAAAATTCATGAGGAAATGATTACCAGCTCAGATGCTTTTACAACGTACGATCTCGGAAAATACTATGTAATTCTCCCACAGGTAACTCAATTTGATCTAGGCGATTACACAAAACATTTTAATGCGGTAAAAGTTCCTGTTGGTTTCCATTATAATTCAGGAAACAATAAAGAGTGGGAAACGGTTGAAACACTCACTGAAAAGATCAAAACGCAAATGCCGAATGAATAACAAAGTGATTCCATACGGCAAACAAACAATAGACGAGAACGACATTCAGGCGGTAATTGATGTACTGCAATCTGATTTTCTGACTCAGGGGCCACATATTGCAACTTTTGAAAAAAACTTCGCAGAGTATGTCGGCTCAAAATACGCTGTTGCTGTTGCCAACGGAACTGCCGCGCTTCATCTGGCAGCGCTTTGTTTGGATACCTCGAAAAAAATAATAGCTCCACCCCTGTCTTTTGTTGCTTCTACCAATTGTATCGAATACGTAGGCGGAGAAATTGAATTTGTAGACATTGAAGCTGACTCGTGGCTGATTGATGTAAAAAAAGTGGAGACGTTGCTTCAAAATGATCCAACTGCTTATTCCGGAATAATTGCCGTGAATTTTGCCGGAAGAGTTTGTGATTTTGAAGCATTAAAAAAATTGGCGGATCATTACGGATTATGGATTCTGGAAGATGCTTGCCATAGTCCTGGAGGAAAAACGTCTTTAACAAAAACGAAATCCGGTTCAGGAGAATTAACAGATCTTTCTGTTTTTTCATTTCACCCGGTAAAACATATTGCCTGTGGTGAAGGCGGAATGATTACCACCAACAAGGAAGATTTCTACAGGAAATTGCTCCAACTACGCACCCATGGAATCACGCGTGAGCAAGATTTACT
Source organism: uncultured Flavobacteriales bacterium (assembly GCA_946479985.1). Next base: position 28,299 of record CAMLIF010000035.1, on the reverse strand, counting down.
TACGAATGACGTTCAACTGACCGGTGGAAAAGACAATTATCCACTTTGGTACATGGAAATGCAGGAGCTCGGATTCAACTACCGGTTAACCGACATTCAGGCAGCACTTGGAAATTCGCAGTTGTCGAAAGCAGACGCAGGATTAAAACGAAGACGGGAAATTGCCCAGGTTTACAACCAACGTTTCGATTCCCGCTCTTACATAAAAAACCACAGTCGCTTTTCAGAAGAACATGCTTACCATTTGTATGTGATTCTTGTGGAAGACCGGCTGGAATTATACAATTACCTGCGCTCGAAGAATATTTTTGCGCAAATCCACTATTTCCCCATTCACCTGATGCCATATTACACGCAAAAAGGATGGAAACAAGGCGATTTCCCTGTTGCAGAAAAGTATTACGAACAATGTCTCTCTCTTCCAATGTTCCCCGCTCTGACAAACGAAGAAATTCAATTTGTCTTAGATACAATTGATGCATTTTATGAAAAGTAGAATAGCGATCATACCGGCACGTGGAGGAAGTAAACGTATTCCTCGCAAAAACATTAAGCTTTTTCATGGAAAACCGATCATCGCCTATCCAATAGAAACACTAGTGAAATCAGGTGTTTTCGATCGAATTATTGTTTCAACGGACGATGAGGAAATTGCGGCAGCTGCCAAACAAGCCGGAGCTGAAGTTCCGTTTGTGAGGAGTGCCGAAAATGCTTCTGATACTGCAGCTACTTTTCCGGTGATCAAAGAAGTTCTTGACCAATTGAAATTAAACGGAGAATCATTCGAAACCATTTGCTGCGTATATCCAACTTCGGTTTTCGTAACGCCTGAAATGATTCAAACTTCCGTTCAGAAACTGGAATCCGAAAAGCTGAACTCAGTTGTAGCGATCACCAGATACGAACATCCGATTCAACGAGCAATTTCGTTAAACAATGGGTTGGCAAATTTCAAACACCCGGAATACGCTCAAACCAGAACACAGGATTTGGAAATATTCTATCACGATACAGGTCAGTTTTACATGCTCGACAAAACGATTTTTGAAGATCATCAATCGTTTTTCACAGATGCAACCGGTTATTTTGAGTTTCCCGAATCGCTTGTTCAGGATATTGATAACGAAGAAGATTGGAAACTTGCCGAATTAAAGTATCAACTGCTCAGGTCATGAAGTCGGTATTAATTGTTTGTGAAGCCGGTCCAGGGAATGGACTTGGACATTTTTACAGATCAGCAGCTCTTGCTCAAATTATTTCAGGCAATTTCAGGGTTTCAATACTGTCTAATAATCCGGATTTACCAAAAACAACTGTTAATCTGCTTCAAACAGATGATTTTGAAAAATTTGAGCATTACAACATCTTCGATTTAGTTATTTTAGACAGCTATGGATTCAATTCGAATCTTATTTCCACTCTAATAAAAAGTGAAATCCCCTTTGTGGAAATTTCCGACTTCAAACAACAACTCTATCCAACAAAACATTGGTTCAACTCATCTGTGAATGAGCAAAATATTCCCGGAAGAGGATTGAATTACAGTTTGCTGCGCCCTGAATTTCTGGAAGCTGCACGAAACAAAGAATTTAAATTTCAATCAATCGACTCCGTTTTCATTGCTTTCGGCGGAACAGATGAATCGTCTAATTCCCTGCGTATAGTTGAGAAACTTCTGTCTGAAAAAGTATTCGCGCGAATCGGCGTTTTATATCCAAAAACCGGGGCTGATTTTGAAGCGTTGAAACGTTTGAGTGAAAGTAATTCAGGACTTCAATTATACTTTAACCTTTCAGCACAGGAGCTTATTCAAACCGCAGAGAAATATTCAATCTGCCTGGTCAGTTCAAGCACCATTGCCTGTGAAATGATTGCATTACGTAAATTGGTTTTCACAACTTGTTTGTATGACAATCAGCAATTACTTCACATACAGATTATACACCATAACGCCGCTTTCGAAATTGATCCGGCAAAATTAAAAGCGAACTCAGAATATTTCAATTCTCTGCTCAAAAACGCTGAAAACAAAGAAGTTCAGGAAAGATTATTCGAACAGCAAAAAAAGCTGATTGATGGAAATGCCGAAGATCGAATTCATACATTCATCTCAAATTGTTTCCTATGATTACAAGCAGGCAAGCTACAATAGAAGATGCAAAACTGGTTTTTGATTGGTCAAACGATCCGGAAACAAGAAAGAACTCTTTCAATTCTGAACCAATTGAATGGAGTGGCCATTTATCCTGGTTTGAACAGCGTTTGAAGCAGGAAGACACGATCCTGATCTTTGAAGCAGATTCTATTCCAATCGGAATGGTTCGTTTTTCTTTTTCCGGAGATAAGGCTATAATAGGAGTTATCGTCGCTCCTGTACATCGTGGTAAAAACTACGGTTCTCAAATTATCGCACTCGGATCGCGGGTCTTTTCAGAGAAACATCCTGTTACCCGAATCAGTGCGTTTATTAAAAAAGAGAATATTGGCTCCATCAAATCATTTGAAAAAGCTAACTTTAAATTCGTTAAAACCCTGGATATTCAAGGACATTCAAGCTTAGAAATGATTTGCTTGAGACCTTAATAATTACTGAAAATGAATCAACCTATGAGAATTTCTATCCAGAGTATGTCCTTTGATTCAAAGTCAAAACATTCATGAATCAGGACAAATTATATTTTAAGAATTTAGATTCAATTCGATTCATAGCCGCACTAATGGTTTTTCTTGGACATGCTATTAGCCCATCATACCAATATCTGCCAATTAAAAATACTTTTTGGGAGAAACTACTTAACACAATAAGTAACGGTGGAACAGGTGTTTCTATATTTTTTGTGTTGTCAGGGTTCTTAATCACGTATCTTCTAATCAGTGAATATGAATTAAACCTCAAAATATCTGTCAAAAAATTTTACATGAGGAGGGTTCTTAGAATTTGGCCATTATATTTTTTAGTAGTTGGTTTTTCATTTTTGATTTATCCTGCACTGAAATCGATGTTTGGAATGAATAATCCACTTGGGTCAAACATTCTCTATCACCTATCCTTTTTGAGTAATTTTGACGTAATCCACATAGAAAAATTTCATGTTGGTAGTGATGCTATGTCGCAAAACATTACGTGGTCTGTTTCAATTGAAGAACAATTTTATTTGTTTTGGCCATTACTCTTCTTTTTAAGAAGACAACTCTGGGTTTATGGTATATTACTCGTTATTATAGGATCCATTCTTTTTCGGATAATGAATAATGATGATGGTGTGGTTTTATATTTTCATACTTTTTCGGTATTGCTTGACCTTGGCATTGGAGGTTTAATGGCTCTATTAATAAAATCAAATATAAAAATCAGGTCTTTGTTTGAAAACAGTTCTACACAAATCCATATTGTTCTCTTTATTTTCTCGTTCTGTTTAGTTTTCTGGTCTGAGTCAATCTTTTCTTTTAAATATGGCACGGCTATCGGACGAGTGTTTATAGCCTTTTCTTTTGCATTAATTATCGCTGCTCAGGCTATTACGAAAAGAAAATCAATATTGAATCTTTCAAATCTGTCATTCGCAAATAAATGGGGAAAATATACTTATGGTATATATTTAATTCACCCGATAGCTATTACCATAATTGATATTCTGGTTCGCATATTACATTTTCCGAAAACTAATTTCATTACTTTATTTTCTATTGGCGTTATTGCTTTTATCTTTACTTTGTTTTTAAGTAAAATAAGTTTCAGGTATTATGAATCAAGATTTCTTTCATTAAAAAACAAATTCACCTCAATAGATACGAGTAACCAGACATCAGTGTAGATGTATTGTATGCATTTCAATTTTACAGCTGAACACTTTCACAATCATTGAACAAAAGTTATACAAGGAAGAAATAAGATATTTTGAACCAGCATAAATGATTAAATTCCCATACATCATTGCAGAAATGAGCGGCAATCACAACCAGTCGATTGAGCGCGCAAAAACCATTATCCTGGCAGCTAAAAATGCCGGAGCAAGTGCTATAAAACTGCAAACGTATACTCCTGATACCATTACGTTAAATCATGATAGTGACGATTTCGTGATCAAAGACAAAAACTCGCTTTGGTCGTCGAAGAAATTATACGACCTGTATGCCGAAGCAATGACACCGTGGGAATGGCATAAAGAATTATTCGATTACGCATCAGAAATAGGAATCGAGATCTTCTCTTCGCCATTCGATGAAACAGCAGTTGACTTTCTGGAAACATTGAACGTTAGCCGTTACAAAATAGCTTCTTTTGAAAACAATCATATTCCGCTGATCCGGAAAATTGCCCAAACCGGAAAACCGGTTATTATTTCATCCGGAGCAACTGAGATAAGTCAGTTGGAAACAGCCGTTGAAACATTAAAAGCACATGGATGTAAGGACATAACAGTTCTGAAATGCACCTCCACTTATCCAGCTTCAGAAGAGAACTCGAACCTGGTAACAATTCCTGTCTTCAAAGAGAAATTCAATTGTACAGTCGGATTAAGTGATCATACGATTGGAATTGGAGTTTCTGTTGCGGCCATTGCTCTTGGAGCCGAAGTGATTGAAAAGCATCTCACGCTCGATCGATCAGAAGGCGGAGTTGACTCGGCCTTTTCTATGGAACCTGCCGAATTCAAACAACTCGTTGAAGAATGTAACAGAGCCTATAAGTCACTTGGAAAAATACAACTGGATATTCTGCCCGAAGAAGAAAAAAGCCTGCAGTTTAAACGCAGTATTTACTTTCAGGCAGATATTAATGCGGGAGAGATTATTACCGAAAAACACGTGAAAATTGTTCGTCCTTCCAAAGGTTTAGATCCTCTTCACTGGGATGATATTCTGGGAAAGAAAGTATCAAAAGACAAATTTTTCGGAGAACCTTTAAGTTGGGACGACATCGCATAATATGGATACAATCGGCATTATCAATTACGGAATGGGCAATCTCACATCAGTGAAGAATGCAATTGAATTTGTTGGCGGAAAAGTACTGATCCTAAATTCGGCGGAAGAACTTTCCACTGTCGAAAAAGCAATTTTACCCGGAGTTGGAGCATTCGGAATGGCTATTCAAAATCTGAGGGCGAACAATTGGGAAGTTGCCATTCAAAATTATGTTTCTTCAGGAAAATGGTTACTTGGCTTGTGTCTCGGAATGCAATTATTGCTTGATGAAAGTGATGAACATGGAATACATAAAGGTCTTGGACTCGTTTCGGGAAAAGTCAGCTCACTTTCAAATAAAACAGATAATCTTCCGGTTCCGCACATGGGCTGGAACAACCTGGTTTTGAAAAACGAAAGTCCTTTAACCTTCAATCTTGATCCTGCAGAAAACGATGTTTATTTTGTTCACAGCTATTATTGCAAACTGGATAATCCTTCAGAAGTAATTGCCACGTGCGATTATGGAATTGAAATTGACGTGATGCTTCAAAAAGGTAACATTTACGGCTGTCAGTTTCACCCTGAGAAAAGTCAGAAAAACGGACTGCAGATCATCAAAAACTTTGTAAATCTATAGCATGGTAAAACGCAGATTAATTCCGGTTTTATACATCAAAAACGGCTTGATTGTTCGAAGCGAAGATTTCAAAACACACCAGCTGATCGGAAATGTGGTGAATGAAGCAAGCCGTTACAACGATTGGCAGGTTGATGAATTGATTTACATCGATATTTCCAGGAACGATGAAGTTGACTCAGGAAGAGACGATCATAAAATTGACGCCGTAAGTTCGAAAGAAGACATCCTGAATAAAATTTCTGGAACCTGCTTTATGCCGCTTACTTTCGGAGGAAAGATCAGAACATTGGAAGATGTTGATTTTCTGATAAAAAATGGTGCAGACAAAGTTACACTCAATACCGGTGCCATTGAAAATCCTCAACTAATAAAGCAAGTATCTGAAAAATATGGCTCACAAGCAGTTGTGCTTTCAATTGACTATCGTTTGATTGACAAAAAACCAGTCGTTTTTTCTACATTTGGGACGGTTAATACTGAAATGCTCATCTTCGATTGGATCCGCGAGGTAGAATTGCTTGGAGCAGGTGAATTATTCATCAACGCAATTGAACGAGACGGTAAAGGAAGTGGTTACGATATTGGCACAATCGGTGAAGTGGTTTCAAACACAAAACTTCCGGTTATTGCCTGTGGCGGAGCAGCAGATGAATATGACTTTTTAGATTTGGCCGAACAAACAAACGTATCGGGAATCGCTGCCGGAAATTGGTTTCACTTTGTAGAGCACAGTTATCCGAGAGCAAAAAAACTACTGAAAAAGAACAACATACATGTCAGATAAATACGCGCAACGACCAGCTCCAATGAACTATTGCAGTAAATGCGTTTACCCGAAAAGCAGCGCAGTTCCTTTGGCATTTGATGAAAACGGAGTGTGTTCGGGATGCAATGCCGCAAACCAAAGAATAGACATTGACTGGGACAGAAGAAAACGGCAATTCGAGAGAATTATTGAAGAATACCGTTCGAAAGACGGGAGCAATTACGATTGTATCATTCCCGTTTCCGGAGGAAAAGACAGTTACTTCCAGATTCATATTATCAAAAAAATATACGGGCTAAATCCACTTTTAGTAACATACCACGCCAATAATTACACGCCAACAGGAATGAAAAACCTGTTGAATATGCGCGAGGCATTCGGAGTTGATCATATTTTCTTCACACCAAGTATCGAAACATTGAAAACAATGAACCGATTGGGAATGGAAATGATGGGAGATATGAACTGGCATGGTCACGCTGGAATCTTCACCTATCCAATTCGCGTTGCGGTACAGCAAAATGTTCCGTTAATGATTTGGGGAGAACATGGTTTCATGGATTTGGGCGGAATGCATTCATACAATGATCTGGTTGAATTTACTTACCGTTACCGACACGAACACTGTTTGCGTGGATATGAATGGTATGATTTCATTGAGCAGGCACCGAAATACGGTGAAAAACTCGAGAAACAAGATTTGATTCCGTGGATGTACCCGTCTGACGAAGACATTGAACGTGTCGGAGTTCGGGGAATTTACATTTCCAATTTCTTCAAATGGGAGGCCAATGAACACGGTGAACTGATGAAAAAGGAATACGGCTTTTTAGAGAACGAAGAACCTTTTGAACGCACATACCGCCGCATGTCGAACTTAGATGACATGCACGAAAACGGAATTCACGATTATATGAAGTACGTGAAATTCGGTTACGGCCGTGCAACAGATCATGTTTGCAAAGATATCCGCGCCGGAATTATGACACGTGAAGAGGGAATAGAAATTATAAAAAAAATGGATCCTATTAAATCGAAGGATTTATTACGCTGGCTGGAATATACCGGCTGGAGCGAAGCAAAATTCGACGAAGTAGCCGACCGTTTTCGCGACCCGCGAGTTTGGTGGAAAGACGAACAAGGCAATTGGATTAAAGATAATATTTGGGATTAATGGCAACATTCAATGAAAACGATATACGTCCGGCTGATTTATTGGCAGGACAGGAACTGGCAGTTCAGCAGGATATTCAGTTTCTGCTGGAAAACAAAAGCCAATTCATTGCAGTTGATTGTCCGGCTTGTGAGAGTAAAAAGGCAACGTTCAAGTATGAAAAAGATACGCTGAGCTATTTTGTTTGTGATAACTGTACAACCATGTACATGAACCCGCGGCCAAGCCAGGAATTAATCATTGAATTCTACAAACAATCAGCCAATTACGGATATTGGAACCAACACATTTTCCCTGCTTCAGAAGAAAACAGAAGATCCCGGATTTTTGTTCCGCGGGTGGATCGTGTAATTGAATATTGCGAAAAATACGGCTCCGGAAAGAATACCATATTAGAAGTTGGTGCAGGTTTCGGAACTTTTTGCGAAGAAATGCTCTTGCGTAATTACTTTCAAAAAATAATTGGAATAGAACCAACTCCTGCTTTAGCAGAAACCTGCAGAACAAAAGGATTTGAAGTTATTGAAGAAGCCGTAGAAAAAATTCAATTCTCGGAAGAAGAGAAAGTAGATGTAGTTGTAAATTTTGAAGTCATTGAACATCTTTTCTCTCCAAAATTCTTCATTGAAAAATGTGTCGATTTACTAAAAAAAGACGGCCTTTTTGTGGTTACATGTCCCAACGGAGAGGGATTTGACATCAAAACATTGGGAACAGTTTCTAAAACCGTAGACCACGAGCACGTGAACTATTTCAATCCGGATTCTTTGAGATTTTTATTGGAAAACAGTGGGTTTGAAGTTCTTGAATCACTAACTCCGGGAGTTTTGGATGCAGAATTGGTAAGAAATGCGGTTTTGGAGGGTAAGTTTTCTCTGGAAGATCAACCGTTTTTAAATCAGATCTTAATTGAAAACTGGGATAAAAAAGGGCAATCATTTCAAAATTATTTGACTGACAATCAACTTTCTTCTAACTTGTGGATTATTGCTAAAAAGAAATGAGACTAACAGAACGGCAAATAAACGATTTCAACGAAAAAGGATTTTTGGTCGTTCCGAACCTGTTATCAACTGAAGAAGTTCAACATTTAAGAACCAGGATCCTGGAAATATTTGAATCAGGTGAATGGCAAAAATCCGAGTTTAATTCGTCTGAGGTACTGGCAGAAGTTTACAATTACTTTCCCGAGTTTATTGATATTTCGCTGAAGAAAGAAGTTATTGAAGTTCTTACCGATTTATGTAAATCAGAACCCGTTTTAATGCCTGAAACCGGAATTCATTATAGAGTCTACTCAGGTTGGCACAAAGACACTTCCACCATGCAAAAATCGGGAGAAACCTTTCATTTAAATGACGATTGTTTATTGCTCCAATGTGGGTTTTATCTTCAGGACAATACTGAGAAATACGGCGGTGGATTAACGGTTATGGAGGCTTCCCACAAAACTACAGACTCCTTCATCTCCTCAAATATGGAACACACGATTCTCGATAAAATCAAAATAAAAACAGGGCTTTATTCCGAAGAAAAAAACAGGAAAATCAATCCACACAAACACCGCATCATAGATATTCCTTCAAAAGCAGGAGATTTTGTGATTTTTAATATGAGAACAAACCACCGCGCAACTAATCCGGCAAACGGAATTCCGGAAACCGTTCCTGTCGAATTTTCCAAACTGGCTTTATTTAACGCATTTACCGCCGACAATTTTTCAGCTGAAGAATATTTCAGATATATTTCAACGCGCCCTGAGCCTTTTTATCAATCACTGAAGAAAAGAACACTCAATGAGAAGCTGAATGAAGCTGCATCACGCCTGAAATTCAAACTAAAATAGAATGCAGATTCTCCTTACAGATTCTGCCGAAATATATGAGCAAAGCAATTCGGATAAAATACTGACGGATGGCTTTGTAATAGTAAATTCAACAATCTTTGACCACGAACAAACTGCTCATTTCAATGCACAACTCAATGGTGTGGAAAATGAAGCTTCGCGTTTAATGATCGAGGAATTAGAATCGGTTTGTGAAAACTTTCCAGATTTTAAGACCAATGTTTTTCTTGAAACAAGAGACTCAACCTATGACAAAGCTTATTCCCTGCTCTATGCTGATTTTAAAGAAAATATTACTAAAAAATATTTGATCGAGCTGTTACTCAAAAATCTGATTAAAGTATTACCGGTTCATTCAAATTTCAAATTGAACTTTACCGAAAAATTTCAATCGATCCGATATTCAAATTTTATAGCTGGTAACAGAGAATTAATTATTCGAAAGGACAAAAAAAAGAAACACAATCGTTTTATTAGGAGTTTATTTTACCGTTGGAAAGAAACCACCAGAAAAATAAATTCGGAAAGGCGGAAATTCAATATCGTCTTATTTCTGTTTGACACAGCGAATGATATTGACTTGTTCAGGACTTTTTTTGATTTGGTGAAAAACGACAAATCTGTGTACCTGAACATTGTGCAGATCGAGAGTGGAATTGCTCCCGAAAAAGCGGTTTCTGCAAAACCATACGAGTCAGAGAACATTCATGTCTATAAACTTCAGGAATTCCGATCTCCTATGAAAAAAGGGTTAAAGGCATTTTATGCGATTTTAAAGAATTATTATCCGGAATACTCGCATTTTATCGGTTCACAAAATGGTTTGAGCATGGAAACCTATAGTGCCTTTATATTTGCAGCACTAAAAGAACTGAATCCCCAGGTTACTTTATACGATAATACAGGTGAAGTAGGAAGAAATGTATCGGATGTAGCACGTTATCTTAATATTCCAAGTACTAATGTAGAATATGGGCTGTTCAGTAATGATTTTATGCATATGGCATCAAATATAAGTTACGATGTACGCTTCTGTCTTGGAGAAGAATCTATTAATACCTGGAAAAGCAAAAAAGATCCGACTCCTGTTCATATTCCAATAGGTTTTCTCAAACTCGATCATATCGAAGAATGCGCAACTTATGATTTCGGTTTTCTGAAGTCTTTTGATAAGATCATTTTTTTTGCCAGTACCTGGTCCGGATCCAATAGCTTGTATAATCTGGAGAAAACAATAATTACGAAAGAATTAAGCGAATTATGCTGTCAAAATAATTGGGCATTAATAATTAAGAAGCATCCTGCTGAAACCGATAAGTTAATTGACAAACTGGACATTGTTAAACAGCCTCATGTTTTCCTTTTTCAACATAGTGATATAAAACTTTTTTCAATTCTTGAAATATCTGATATTATTTGCACACAAAATTCAAGTATCACAGCAGAAGGATTAATGTTTCAGAAACCAACCATTTTCTATAACAAATCAGAACAATCTGGTTTAGCAAAGTTGATTCCGATGAGTAAAGAACCATTCGTATACTTCGTTAATAATAAAGAACAGTTCGAGGAAATAGCTAAAAACAAAATTCCTGAACTAGACAAATCGGTATTTGAAAACTCTTTAACCAGATATTTATATAAAACCGATCAAAAAGCAAGTTTCCGACTTTTGGAAGAACTGAAAAAACTGTGTCAATGATTTCAATTATAATTGTCCATTACAACACTTTTGATCTAACATTTGCTTGTGTTGCATCTTGCCACGAATTCATCCGGTCGGATTTCGAAATTATTCTGGTTGATAACGGTTCAGGTGAAAAAAGTCTGGATGGACTATTGAAAACCTTCCCTGACACCAAATACATTGATGCAAATGGAAACGTCGGGTTTTCAAAGGGAAACAATCTTGGAATTCAAAAGGCAAAAGGCGAATATATCCTGCTTCTGAACAGCGATTGCGAGCTGATTGAAGATTCCGTAACCAAATCGGTAAATTGTTTGAGCAATCACCCTGACGTTGGCGTTTTAACTTGTACACTTACATTTGCCGATGGCATCAGACAAAACAACTTTCAAAGTTTTCCATCTATTGCAGGCGATTGGTTAGAGGGTTCTCGTCTTTTCAAACTCATAGACAAAACCAAATTTGCTTCAAGCTATGAGAACAGACTCCTGGATCCAACCAAAGATCATTATTGCAACTGGGTTTGGGGAGCATTTTTTCTTTTTAGAAAATCGGATTTAGATCTTTTAAAAGAGAAACACTTGAGCGAACGATTCTTCATGTACGGTGAAGATATGGAGTGGTGCTGGCAATTTGCTGAAATCGGAAAGAAGGCATATTATTTTTCAGGAACGTCTGTAGTTCATCATATGGGGCAAAGTAACTTTGGTGGAAACACTAAAAAGTGGCTCACAATTGTTGGTAATGAAATTAAAACGATCCGCTATTTTAAAGGAGGGCTTTACACGTTTTTTTTTAGAGTATTCAGGGGATTCAAATATTCCATGACATTTCGAAAGCCTAAGGAAAATTGGTATTTTGTGAAACTTTATTTCTTTCGTTCATACAAATGATCTCCATAATTATTCCAACATATCATAGAACACCAATGCTTATTGAGCATTTGAGTCATTTACAAAAAGAGATCAGCCAATTCACCTACGAGATCATTGTAGTAAACGATGCGAAAAACTCACCCGTGATTTTACCTGAAAATATTTCAAATGTACAGGTTTTGGACAACCCGAAATCGGGTGTTGCAAGTGCCAGAAATTTTGGGGCGGCAAGGGCAAAATTTAATTGGCTACTGTTTCTCGACGACGATATGAAAATGGACAAGGTGAATTTCGAGCATTATCTCAACCATCTGGAGAATAAAGACATTCACTTCACGATAAACCTCGACTGGAAATATTCCGACGAAACAAACAACGAACTTACAAAGTCAAGCTTCGGCAGATTCCTGCTTTCTATTTCTTATAACACACTTGCAGGCTGGAATAATTTGAAAGAATGGCCCACGAAAGGATTAATAGAACATAACGGATTGGCAAGCTGTAATCTTTTAATTCATAAAAGCTTATTCGAAAAATTGAAAGGATACGATGAACAATTTTCTCACGCCGGAGCAGAAGATTTTGAATTTGCCCAACGTGTAGTAAAAATGGGCATTAAACCCTATATCGATACCCGATCTCAAATGATTCACAATGAGCTTGACAGGTTAAGTAAACAAGCCTGGTTCAAAAGAAAATACCAGGCCGGAGTTACAAACCATATTGCATACAAGAAAGGTTATAACGAAGTTTTTATCCCAAACAACTGGAAATACAGATCCGTGACAATAACGAACGCGCTTTGTAAGGGAATACTTTTCTTTACAGAACGCGCACAACTGCTTGATAAATTAAGCTTCATGTGTTATAAATTGCTTTTAGGACAAGCTCTTAGCGCCGGATTTTATCAGAAAAAATACTCTTTTTGATGAAAATAGCTTACATCGTTTCTGATATCAACAAAGCCGTTTTCTTTGAAAACACAGCCCTCGCATTGCGCGCCGATGGATTTGATGTTTGCTATATTGTCATCAATTTTGAGAATGGTTCCTTTGTAGAATTTCTTCAATCAAACGGATTCAACTATCATACTATAAAATCTAATAAGCTTAGTCAATCAATACCCCAGATTCTTAAAGTCAGAAAAATTCTGGAACTGGAACAGATTACACTTGTGCATTGTCATTTAGCTCAGGCCAACTTTATCGGACTCTGGGCGGCTTACTTAAACAGAATTCCTTATCGGATCTATACTCGCCATTCCGGAGAGCCGCTAAAGCTCATGTGGAAAGAGAAAGTTTTGGATTTTTTTCAAAATCGACTAGCTACAACGATAGTTTCAATTTCACAGGTAATTGATGAATTACTTGAAAAGCAAAATGTCCCTTCTTACAAAAGAACCGTCATTCATCACGGGTTCGAATTGAAACGGTTTGCTGAAAATGATGCTGATGAAGTTCAAAGGATAAAAAACGAATACAATCCGAACAACAATTATCCCGTTATTGGGGTTATTGCCCGGTGGATGAAATGGAAAGGAATTCAGGATATTATTGAAGGATTTATTCTTATTCTGGAAACACATCCGAATGCATTACTCTGTTTATTTGGAGCCACCGGAGTGGGCGATTATCATGAAAAAATCTCTACCCTGCTTCTAAAAATACCGGCTAACAATGTACGGATAGTACCATTTGAAAACAATGTTTTTGACCTTTACCAATTGTTCGACGTCTATGTTCATGTGCCGGTAAATCCAACATGCGAGGCTTTCGGACAAACTTATGTGGAGGCGCTTGCATCTAAAATACCTTCGGTGTTTACCAAAAGTGGAATTGCGCGGGAATTTGTTGTGAATGAAGAACACGCACTTGTTGTTCCTTTTGAGGCCCCAAAAGCAATCTCACAAGCTATCCGGCGAATTCTCAATAATCCAGACGAGGTCCATAAAATGACCGAAAAAGGATTAAAAACGGTTACTGACCTTTTTGACTTTTCAGTTTACCAGAGAAATCTGACAGCCTTTTATAAGACTTTTGAAAACGAGCCTTTCAGAAAAAAAATTATATATGTAGTTTCCGATGTGAATCGTGCAGTATATTTTGAACAAACCGCAATTGCGTTGAGAAACCTCAATTTTGAAGTTGTTTTCGTATTGGTTAGCTGTAAAAACTCTCCGCTCGATATTTTCCTGAAAACGAATGGATTCAGATGTCATTATCTTACAATTGGTAAATTAATGAGAGCGAATCTGGTTATTTGGAAATTAAAAAAAATCTTTAAACATGAAAAACCTTATTTGGTTCATACGCACCTTTCAAAAGCCAGCTGGGTTGGTTTAAACGCTGCATGGCTCGCTGGCATAAAAAAAAGAATCTACACCCGTCACTCAGGAAAACCGCTTATCCCGCATTTCAAGGAAGGAATTATTGATTCTATCCAAAACAAACTTGCAACTCGAATAATATCAGTATCAAAAAACATTTCGGCTATACTTTCCGAACAAAACGTAAGCCAACAAAAGCAAACCATTGTGCACCACGGGTTTGAGCTTGAACGCTTTCAAAATATCAATCAGGAAGAATTAAACCGAATTCAATCCAGTTATAACCCGGAAAGAAAACATCCTGTAATCGGCGTTATTTCCAGATGGATGGAATTAAAAGGCATTGATTATGTGGTAGAAGCTTTTTCAAGAATTATTGAAGAATTCCCTAACGCACTACTTTGTATTTTTGGTGAGAGTAAGAATGATGAATACGCTGAAAAACTGCTTAAACGCCTTTCAGCAATTCCTGCCGAGAATTATAAGATCGTTTCTTTCGAAAACAATTGTTTTGATCTATATCAGCTTTTCGACATCTACGTTCACGTTCCTATAAACGAAACATGTGAAGCTTTCGGTCAAACGTATGTGGAAGCCCTGGCCGCGGGAATCCCATCTGTATTCACAAAAAGCGGTATTGCCAGAGAGTTCATTCAGCATGAAAACAATGCCCTGGTAGTACCATTCCAAAACAGTGAAGCAATCTATCAAAGCTGTATGAGACTCATGACTAATAACGATTTGAGAAAGCGCCTGGTAGAAAATGGAAGAAAATCTGTTGAATCGTTTAACTTTGACTCATACATTAACAATTTAGTTGATGTTTATTATCTCTAATAATGTCATTCCTCCTCAGCATTATTATTCCAACTTATAATCGGGCTCATTTAATTGAGAAGACGATCCGTTCTGTATTGAATCAAACAGATAAGGATTTTGAGATCATTATTATTGACG
Source organism: uncultured Flavobacteriales bacterium (assembly GCA_946479985.1). Next base: position 13,117 of record CAMLIF010000035.1, on the reverse strand, counting down.
ACGGTAGTACAGACAATACAGAAGAACTTGTTGCGAACTATCTTTCTGACAATCTCACCTATTTCAGGATCCAAAACTCAGAAAGAGGGGCGGCCAGGAATGTTGGAACAAAACACGCCAGAGGGAAATATGTCAACTGGTTCGATTCTGATGATGAAATGCTTCCGAACCATGTAGAAACCATTCGGAAAATGGTTGAACAACATCATTCTCCTGAGGTAATTACACTCACATACTCATTCAAAAATTCAGTTACAGGAGCCATCATTCCGAAAGTTTTTAAGAATAACTCAAAGCGTGATTTCCTGATTACCGGAAATTATCTTGCCTGCAATCCGGTTGTCGTTCGCCGGGATATTGCCCTTGACAACCCCTTTCTGGAAGACAGGGATTTAAGTGCCAGCGAAGATTATGAATTATGGCTGCGTCTTTTCGCACAATATCCGTTTTATCATTCAACTGAAATAACCTCCTATCTTGTGCTCCACGATGAACGAAGCGTGGTTACAATGACGAATCCGGAGAAGTTGGAAAAGCGTTTTCTGAGTTTTTTGAACTACACGTGGCATAACAAACAGCTACACCAAAAACTGGGAAGCAACATTAGTTATTTTATGATGCGTAATTACCTAATACTGGCCGTAGATCTTGCATATAACGGACATAAACGCAAAGCGTTTAAATATTTGGTAACCGCCACGAAAAACACCCCTGAAGCAATAACGCAGAAAGTTTTCTGGGCAACGCTAAAACATATCTGTCTCAAGTGAAAGCTCCAGTAATCCATATTGTTTCGTTAAACGGAGGAAATGTTTCGTCAGTAACAAATGCGTTGGAACAACTTGGTGTTCATTGGAAAATTGCTGATTCACCGGCTGAATTAATCAATGCCGAGAACCTCATTCTACCGGGAATCGGGCACTTCGGAAGCACTATGAATTATCTGAACGAAAAAGGATTTACTGAAGTTCTCCGGGCAAAAATACTTAAACAGAAAGCGCCAACTCTTGGAATCTGCCTTGGTATGCAACTACTGGCACAATTTGGCTCTGAAGGAAACGCCGCCGGATTGGGAATATTCGATTCCACCGTTTTGGAATTGAAAGCAACGGATACCGTACATTATAAAATTCCGCACAACGGGTGGAACACTTTAATCATTAAAAAAGAATGTCCCCTTCTTAACGGGATCAAGGAAACAGACGAATTCTTCTTTCTGCATAAATACATCTGGGAAAGTAAAACCGGGGCTGAAGTGTTCGCCGAAACCAGTTATGAGTCTTCTTTTCCATCCGTTATTGGATCCGGAAATTGTTGGGGAGTCCAGTTTCATCCTGAAAAAAGTCATGAAGCAGGACTTCAGTTACTCAAAAATTTTGTTCAGCACGTATGTTCCGACCACGCATAATTCCTGTTTTACTTTTAAAGAATAGCGGTGCTGTTAAAACAAAACAGTTCCGAAACCCTGTTTATCTGGGAGACATCATTAATACTGCGCGTATTTTCAGCGAATTCGGTGCTGATGAGTTAATTGTTCTCGATATTGAAGCTACTAAAGAAAATCGGAGCATTGCCACTGATTTTGTAACTGAATTGAGTACTGAAACCGGAATGCCGTTGGCCGTTGGCGGAGGAATAAGATCAGTAGAAAACATTGAAGAACTGTTAAAAGCGGGGGCAGAAAAAGTCATTCTGGGCACGGCAGCATTCGAAGATCCCAGTTTTGTAAAAAACGCTGTTGAACGATTCGGAAGTTCAACAATTTCGGTCTGTGTTGATGTGTCGGCGATTGGAGAAATCTACTATTTCAACGGCAGTATCAAATCAAAACTAACCTTTCGGGAAGCCATTACGCACTTTGTTGAGTTGGGAGTCGGAGAAATAATTGTTCAGTCTGTCACCAACGACGGAATGCGAACCGGTTATGATTTAGACATCCTGAAAATAGCCTCCGAGAACTCACCAGTTCCAATTGTTGCCATGGGCGGCTCTTCATCACTCCATGATTTTTCGGAAGCTTTTTTTGAATCGAATTGCTCTGCCTGCGCAGCATCCTCTCAATTCGTTTTTCACAAATCCGGAGTTCTCATTTCTTACCCTGAAAAATCACAAATACGCGAATTATTCAACAGATGACGGTATATTATCATTTGTTGTTGCATTTTAATCGTTAGCAACGTTAACTAAATTGTCGAACTGAAATTTCGACTATTTTTGTAGTCATGGCTACTCCAATTTACCAAATTTGTCAACGATGTGTGATGGACACTACCGATCCCGATATCGTTTTTGATGATGACGGTAATTGTAATCATTGCACCAATTATCTTGAAAATCTGGCTCCGCAATCTTATCAGGGGGCATCGAGCGACCAAAAACTAAAGGAAATAATCGCCGCAATCCAGAAAAGTGGCCAATCGAGAAAATACGACTGTATCATTGGAATCAGCGGCGGGGTTGATAGTTGTTATTCTGCCTATTTAGCAAAAGAACTCGGGTTGCGTGCGTTGCTTGTACATCTTGATAATGGCTGGAACAGCGAAGTTGCTGTTCGGAACATTCAAAAAATGTGTATCGGTCTTGGATTCGATTACGAAACGGTTGTGTTAGACTGGAATGAATTCAGACAAATTCAACTGGCCTTTTTAAAATCATCACTGGTTGACTTGGAAATGCCTACAGATCTTGCAATTCCTGCTGCATTGCATCAAACAGCGGCTAAATATGATGTGAAATACATTTTTTCCGGCGGCAACTACGTCAGCGAAGGAATTTTGCCTTTACAATGGGGATATCATGTTATGAAAGACATGAAACTGTACAATTATATTGTGAAAACATTCGGAGCGGTTAAACGGAAAAAAACACCTGTTTTCGGTATTGGTCATGAAACGTATTACAAGTTGGTCAAAGGAATTAAAACCGTTTATCTTTTAAACTACGTTCCGTACAACATCACACAGGCCAAGCAGTTGTTGGAAAAAGAATTTGGCTGCAACTACTCTATCGGTAAACACCACGAATCGCGCTACACACGTTTTTGGCAAACGTATATCATGCCGGTCAAATATAATTTCGATTACAGAAAAGCTACACTTTCCAACCAAATCTGTTCTAACCAGACGACACGTGAAACAGCTTTATCACAACTTCCCGAATCTCCGTATGCCGGATTAGACATTGAAAAAGAGCGGGCATTTATCTGTAAGAAACTTGGAATTTCAATTGATCAGTTTGAATGCTTCATGTCAATGAAGCCACTTACATACAAGGATTTTCCGAATAGCGAGAAATGGATTAACTTTATCTTCCGGATCTATAAATTCATGTTCCCGAACAAACGCTTATAATGCCCAAACACATTCTTTTTGTTTCTTATGACGGAATGACCGACCCGCTCGGGCAAAGTCAGGTACTCCCCTATTTATGCGGGCTTTCAAAAAAAGGATATTCTTTCAGTTTGATCAGTTTTGAAAAGCCAGATCGGTTTGGGAAAGATGAAAACCTCATCCGGCAAATTTGCAGCCAGCACCAAATTGATTGGTTTCCGCAGAAATACACAAAACGTCCACCGGTAATATCCACATTATTTGATTTGTGGAAAATGCACCGGGCTTATAAAAAAATTCACCGTAGAAAAGCCGTCGATCTTATTCACTGCAGAAGTTATATTGCGGCTTTTGTAGGCTTAAAACAAGGCGGAAAACACAAGATTCCGTGGGTTTTTGATATGCGTGGTTTTTGGGCCGATGAACGTGTTGAAGGAAATATTTGGAATATTGAGAAACCGATCTATAAAAAAATCTACACCTTTTTTAAACGAAAAGAAATTCAATTTTTGAATAAAAGCACCGCTGTTGTAAGCCTTACACATGCAGGTAAAGACGAATTAATCCGATGGAACCTGCCCGAACTGTCGCAAGAAAAAATCACCGTTATTCCTTGTTGTGTAGATCTGGAGAAATTCAATCCCGAATTAATCAGCAATGAGCAAATTCAGCACAAGAAAAAAGAACTCGGATTACAAAACAACCGGATTCTGGGCTACGTTGGCTCAATTGGGACCTGGTACCTACTCGATGAAATGCTGGAAACTTTCCGTGAACTTTCTGTAAATGATGAAGACCTGAGATTTATGTTTGTTACACGGGAACCCAGGGAAGAAGTGATTACTGCAGCACAAAAACATTTGATCGATCCATCGAAAATTGTTGTGGTTTCTGCAGGTCATCATGAGGTTCCGCTCTATATTTCACTTTTCGATTGTTCTATTTTCTATATCAAACCAAGTTTTTCCAAAATTGCATCTTCGCCAACCAAGCAAGGAGAATTAATGGCTATGGGAATTCCAATGATCTGTAATTCGAAAGTAGGCGACAGTGCTTATATTGTAAATAAATATAATGCCGGATTTGTAATTGATCTGGAACTGGAAAATCAGCAAAAGATTAATTCCATCTACGACATAAAACACGATTTCGCCAGTTCTATTCGGGGAGCACATGAATTCTACAGCTTAGATTCGGGTGTTGCTTCCTACAATTTGGTTTATCAAAAATGCCATTCTGTTAAAAAATGATGTATTTTCGCTGAAATGGATAGCACGCAAACTAAAATATTAATTACTGGCGGAGCCGGGTTTGTTCCTTCTTCGCTGGCTGATAAACTACTTGAAAACCCGAACAACTTTGTGGTTTTGGTTGATAATTTTCTAACCGGAAAAAAAGAAAACATTCCGCATCATCCGAATTGTAAATTCATTCATGGTGACGTAAATAAAATTGATGATATTACTCCGATCTTTAATCTGTATGATTTTGATTACGTATTTCATTATGCAGCAGTTGTAGGTGTAAAACGCACGCTCGACAATCCGATTATGGTGCTGGACGATATTTTCGGGATCAAGAATATCCTGGATCTGTCAAAACGAATTGGAGTAAAAAGAGTGTTCTATTCATCCTCCTCTGAAGTTTACGGCGAGCCTGTTCATCTGCCTCAGCATGAAACAATCACACCTCTAAACTCGCGTTTGCCATACGCAGTTGTGAAAAACGTTGGAGAATCTTATTTCAGATCTTATCAGCAGGAATATGGCTTGGATTATACTATTTTCCGATTTTTCAACACCTACGGACCAAAACAAAGTACAGATTTTGTGATGTCGCGGTTCCTACGTTTGGCTTTAGCAAATGAAGACATTACCATTTATGGCGATGGTTCTCAGACCCGTACATTCTGCTACATCGACGATAATCTGGAAGCTTGTATAAACGCAATGAACAGTGAAAAAATGCTGAATGATGTTACCAATATCGGAAACGGGAACATTGTAACCATCTTAGAACTTGCTCAAACTATTATCAAATTAACTAATTCCAATTCCAAAATTGTTCATTTACCGGCTTTGGAAGATGGCGATATGACTAGAAGGCAACCGGATGTATCTAAAATGATCGAGCTTTTAGGAAGACCATTTACCGATTTGGAAACCGGAATTCAAAAAGTACTGGACGCAATTCAATAAATCAATGGCGAAGCTGCATATCATTGCTCCTTACCCAAAAGGAGAAGCACCTTCACAACGATTTCGTTTTGAGCAATACCTCGATTATCTTGGAGAAAACGGAGTAGAAATCCGTTACCATTCGTTTCATACTCAGCGAAGCTGGAAACGCTTATATCGTCCGGGATCATTCTTAATCAAAGGATTCGAATTACTATTCAATTTCTTTCGCAGATGGGTGTTATTGTTTCAGCTCATTCCGGCGAAACACATTCTCATTCACCGGGAAATGGCACATATCGGTCCGCCGGTTTTTGAGTGGATCCTGGCAAAAGTTCTCCGGAAGAAATATACTTTGGATTTCGATGATGCCATCTGGATTCCGAATTTCAGCTCGGCAAATGCGCGTTTTCAAAGACTCAAAGCATATTGGAAAGTAAAATATGTTATTCGCTGGTCGGAAAGTGTAACTGCCGGCAACCGGTTTTTAGCTGACTACGCCAAACAATTCAGCCAAAACGTGCGCGTTGTCCCAACTACAATTGACACCGCGCAACAGCACAATATTCTCGTCGATCATTCTATACAGCCAATTGTTATTGGTTGGACCGGAACGCATTCAACCATGCGGTACTTAGACTTTATTGTTCCGATTCTGCAAAAGCTCGAAACTGAGTTCGACTTTGAGTTCCTCGTTATTTCAAACCAAAAACCCACTTACGATCTTAAATCTCTGAGATACCAGGATTGGGAACTGGAAACGGAAATTCCCGATTTAGCACAAATTCAGATTGGAATCATGCCTTTAATTTCGGACCCATGGTCGGAAGGAAAATGCGGTTTTAAAGCGCTGCAGTATATGTCGCTTGGAATGGCGAGTATCGTCTCACCGGTTGGAGTAAACACAACCATTATTCAGAATGGCGAAAACGGATTCATTGCAAATTCTCCTGAAGAATGGGAAAATGCTTTACGAAAATTACTTACCGATCAGGAACTCAGAGAACGAATTGGTAAAGCAGCCCGGAAAACGATTGAAGAAAAGTGGAGTGTTGAAGCATGGAAAGAGCAATACTTACTCTTAATTCAAAAATCAAAAATCAGTCAGAAACGTGAAAATGATTCTACATCTCCCCCTTTGGTTGGGGACTAAGGGGGAAAACATTAGCTACGTAAAACAAAAAAGTGTAAAGCTGAATTCTTCAGCCGTACACTTCTTATATTTTCTTTTAGCTTTTGGCTCATTTAACTTCCGCATCCAACACACTCAATGTAGCTGTCCATCGGACGCACACCTTCGATCTGCATTTTCAGGTTGTGAATTTTATCTTTAATGTCCATATCTGCGAACATATCGCCAGTTAATTGTGCTTCTAATGCCGTAATTTCTTCTTGTAAAGTCGTTGTATTTTCCATTGTTCGAATTGTTAAAAATGAACATCTAATTTAGATTTTTATTCGAGGGTGTTTTCGATTTTTTACGAAAGGTTATAAACAATCAAATGTGTGACTTCGGCTCCGATCAGTTAATCATAGACTAACTTGTTCGCCGGAAGATTTATTCCTTACCGCAAAAGAATGGTGACTGGAATTAGAACATTCTGCTAATTTCTCAAGATCTATAATATTCGAAGCAATTAGTGCTTCCTTCTTTCTTGTTGTCCATCCTTGTATCTGCTTTTCTCTGTAGAAAGCCAAATCAATACGACTAAATTTTTCGACATAAACCAATTCCACTGGTCCATATTTTTTTGTATGCTTTGCTCCCAGACCTTGTTGATGCTCGGAAAGCCTTTTTAGTATGTCTTTTGTGCTCCCGGTATAATAACTGCCATCTGAGCATCTTAAAATATACATATAGCCAATCATAATTATTTGTTTCTCATTTAAGATACGAAAAAAGATAATTTATAAGGTGACTGAGCGGAGCCGAAGTCACCGATATTCTGTATTTTCGTTACTATGTGCGGAATAACCGGATTTATTGATTTTAACGGAAAAAGTTCTTCGGAGATTCTCGATAGAATGACTGATTCTTTGGAGCATCGCGGCCCCGACGGCAGAGGAACATTCTTCAAAGAAGAAAATGATTTTCAATTAGGATTCGGGCATCGCCGGTTATCTATTATTGAATTGACAGAACTAGGGAAACAACCCATGCTCTGGGGCGATTGGGTCATTGTTTTCAATGGCGAAATCTACAACTTCAAGGAAGTGAAAACGAAACTCGCCGCTTTAGGCCATACTTTTCAGGCCGAATCAGACACCGAAATGATCTTGCATGCTTACCACCAATGGAAGGAGAAATGTCTCGATCTGTTCATTGGAATGTTCTCCATTGTAATTTACAATCAGAAAACGAAAGAACTCTTCATTGCCCGCGACAGAGCCGGAATAAAACCTTTGTTCATTTATCAGAAAGACGGTTTGTTTTTGTTCGCATCAGAACTAAAAGCGTTTCACGAACACCCGAACTTCGACAAAAAGCTGAATATTCAGGCAGTTCACGCATTTCTTCAGTATGGAAGCGTGCCAACACCCCACTGTATTTTCGAAGATTGCTTTAAGCTGAAGCCAGGACATTACATTTCAACTTCCGCAGAAACGAATAAGTTCAAACTTGAACCAATTCAATACTGGAATGTTTACGACGGGTACAACAAGCCTAAACTCGACATCTCCATTGACGAAGCGAAATCGGAAACAGAAAAAATCCTTAAATCAGCTTGTGAATACCGAATGGTTGCTGATGTTCCGGTTGGAGTTTTTCTGAGCGGCGGTTACGACAGTACTGCAGTTACAGCACTCCTGCAGCAAAACAGAACAGAAAAATTAAAAACATATACCATTTCAGTTCCGGATATTGGATTGAACGAAGCTCCGTTTGCAAAACGAACAGCAGAAATTTTGGGAACCGATCACACAGAAACAGAGTGTTCGGCAAGGGAAGCAATTGATTTAATTGCAGAGCTTCCATTTTACTACGACGAACCGTTTGCCGACTCAAGCGCCATTCCAACGACACTTGTCTCCAAAGTAGCGAAGCAAGACGTTACAGTAGCTCTGAGCGCTGATGCGGGTGACGAAGTTTTTGCCGGCTACAACCGTTATGAAATGCTGCTGCGATATGGATTAAAAATGAAACAAATGCCTGCATTTATCCGAAAATCATTGGCTGGCATGATGGATATGGTTCCGGCGCAGGCTATTCCTGTTTTAAAAAACAAATACAATTTTGCACAGCGCTATGAGAAAACAAAATCAATTTTGCGCGATAACAGTTCAAGGAACATCATGCTAAGCCTGAGTCAGTTGTTCACCAGTGATCAGATAAGGGCGCTTTGTTTACACGATTACCAGTCACTTCCAACATATTTTGATAGCCAGGAATTGAAGAATCCAACTCCCCTTTCATTTGCAATGGCAATGGACTATCAGACCTATTTGCTCGATGATATTCTGCAAAAAGTTGACCGGGCATCCATGTCTGTTGGACTCGAAAGCAGGGAACCTTTTTTAGATCATCGCGTTATTGAATGGGCTTCGCAACTTCCCGACGATTACAAATTCAGAAATGGCGAAAAGAAATGGATCCTGAAAGAAATTGTGCATCAATACATTCCGAAAGCAGAAATGGACAGACCTAAAATGGGATTTGCCATTCCCATTGAATCGTGGTTAAAAAACGAATTACGTGATCAGGTAGAGCATTATCTCTCACCCGAAAAAATTGGGGCAACCGGCCTGTTTTCTCCTTACCGCGTAGAACATTTGAAATGCGCTTTTTTAAACGGGCGAAAGGAATACGGCGTGAAAATATGGTACCTTTTATCGTTCATGATGTGGTACGAGAGATGGATGGAAAATCAGACAAGATAATGGCGGTTCTTCGGATAAATATAAAACCGGAATCCGAATGTGAATTCTTGAATTTCTCAGTGAGAATGATCATTTCCATTTGTTTTCTGTTAATGAACAGTCAATTATGGTCTCAGGAAAAACCGGAAAAATTTGTCATTCGAACTTACGGATTTCCTCCAATACGAACTGCTTATGACGAAATAGTAGACTCTATACACTTAGTATGGAACATTGATTACAGATTTGTTGCCGGCTGCATCGTAACTGATGAGTTCACCGACAGCATTTCACAATTAAATAATCTAACCTATCAACGACTGGATAATTTCTACGGAAAAGATTGGAGAGAACGATTGATTAAGGAAATAGATTCAAGCTACAACCTTCTTTTGATCAAAAATGAAAACACTTATGAAACTATTGCAAACTGTAGCAATGAGAATTATTATTTTCAGGTCAGACGAAATTTAAGCAGTAAACAAACTAAAATTGAGATTGTTGATCATCAAGCCAAAAACAAAAGGAAAAATAGCCTTACAATTACCGGTCTTCAAAACAAAGATCCTCATGTCGTTTATCGGGGTTACGTGAATAAACTGGAATTGGAATTTAATTCGTCTGAAGACACTTTATATTTAAGCCTGAGAACTACCGATCCGATTCTTATTAAAGACAGTTGTTTAGATGAAAACAAGCTCCATTTCACTTACTTTGCTACATCACTTAAGGACACATTATTCATTGAAACTTCCAGCGGTGAGAATATTCAATTCATTTTTAATGCTCAAAATTTACATCCTCCTGTATTAACGTTGAACGATCAGAGATTAGACAGTAGTTTTTACAGAAAACAACTAAAAAAACTGAATCAACTCGGCTCCAAATTTCAGGACGACGCTCTTCTTGATGGAACGTTCAAAGTTGAAAGCTGGGAAGTTATTGTCGCCGGTCTTCCTAACACATTTAAAGGTTCCGGAAACATTATTCCAGCGGAAGTAAGCAAAGAACTAAAGAAATTACCCCTTGGAACAACAATCACACTGCAAACAACTGTCAAAGGACCTGACTCTGTTCTGCGAAAGAAATCAGCCACATTTAAACTCATATAAATCGAGATTTTTCGATAACCAAATTAAAAACAAAATCATGGTAACAGCAACTTTAGAGACCAAAGCAACTGCAAAACAAATTTGGGAAGCACTTACGGTGAAAGAAAACATGAAGAAATGGTATTTCGATATTCCCGATTTCACAACGGAGATTGGAGCTAAATTCGAGTTTTATGAATCGGAGGCAAAGGAATACTTACATCGCTGTGAAGTAATGCAATGTATTAAGGAAGAATTATTCCAGCATACATGGACACACCCGAACGAATCCAAAGGTTCATCAGTTGTAACCTGGAAAATAGAAGAGCGAAATGAACACCGCGCTGTAACCCTGACGCATTCAGGCCTGGAATCTTTTGTTGATGGCGGAGATAAATTCAAACCTGAGAATTACCAAATGGGCTGGGATGCAATCGTAAAAAACAATCTCCGGAATTTTTTGGTTGGAACGGAACGATTGGTTTTTGATATAGAAATCAAAGCTGCTCCCGAAAAAGTTTGGGAAAGTTTGTGGAAGGATGAAAATTACCGAATCTGGACAACCCCATTTTGCGAAGGTTCGTTCTACAAAGGTGAAATGAAACAGGGATCAAGAATCCATTTTCTGGCCCCTGACGGCAGTGGAATGTACAGCAACACCATTTTCTATGCCGAGAATAAAACCGCTATATTCTCACACATAGGTGAATTACAGAATTTCCAGGAAATGCCAATAGACGAAGCTGCAAAATTATGGACGGGCTGCTTCGAAATTTACAAATTGAGCGAACTCCCGGGCGGGATCACCAAACTGACCGTAGAAACAGATTGCACCAAAGATCATATTGAATTTATGAGGGAGAAATTCCCGCTGGGATTAGAAACAGTGAAACAGTTAAGCGAAAAATAATAACAGAGTTATGGCAAGTGTAAATGTATATCTAAACTTTAACGGGAATTGCGAAGAAGCATTTCTGTTTTATCAAAAAAACTTTGGCGGTGAATTCCCGTATATCGGAAGATTCAAAGACATGCCGCAGAAAGAAGGTGAATCTATGCCTGCTGAAATGGGCGAGAAAATCATGCATGTTTCATTAATGATCAGTAAGGAAACTGCCATTATGGGAAGCGATGTCGGTGGAGAATGGGCTTCAAGCTTCAAACCGGGAAACAATTTTTCAATTTCAATTAACGCAGAATCCAAGGAAGAAGCAGATCGCTTGTTCAACGGGCTGTCTGAAGACGGAACAATCACAATGCCTTTAGCCAGCACATTCTGGGGAGATTATTTCGGAATGTTCATCGATAAATTCGGGATTTCCTGGATGATGAGTTGGGATGAACGAAAAGACAACTAATTTAATTGTGACGCAAAAGTAGAGACAGGTCGCAACCTGTCTCTACTTGTTATTTTGAATCAACATTGAACCTGTGACCAAAACAATTTGAACCGCTAACCAAAATCATTTCCTTATCTTACCTGCAGCTTTGCAGTATAAAATCGAAATGATGAAAAAAGTAATATTGATCACAGGCGCTTCTTCCGGAATGGGGAAAGTATTCGCCCAACAACTTACAAAAGAAGGGCATATCGTTTATGGAGCTGCACGTAGAGTTGAACTTTTAAACGATCTGAATAAAGAAGGAATTAAAACAATTCATCTCGATGTTACGAACGATGATTCAATGCAGCAATGTGTTCAGCAGATCATTAAAGCCGAAGGAAGAATCGATGTTTTAGTCAACAATGCCGGTTACGGTTCATACGGAACCATTGAAGACGTTTCAATGGAAGAAGCAAAACGACAATTCGAAGTGAATGTTTTCGGATTAGCACGAATGACTCAACTGGTTCTGCCGCACATGCGCAAACAGAGAAGTGGAAAAATCATCAACATTTCATCGATAGGAGGAAAAATAGCAACTCCGTTCGGAGCTTGGTATCACGCCAGTAAATTTGCCGTTGAAGGAATGAGTGATAGTCTGAGAATAGAAGTAAAGCCTTTCGGAATCGATGTTGTGGTTATTGAACCGGGAGGTGTAAAATCAGAATGGGCTGATGTTGCTTACCAAAATCTCACCAAAACAACCGAAAACACCGAATACCGTGAAATGGCAGATAAATTCAAAGCTGCATTTTCAAAAACCATTTCAAAAAATGCGGAGCCTGAGGTTATTGCCCGTTTAGTTTCAAAAGCAATCAATTCATCCCGACCAAAAACGCGGTATGTTGGAGGTTACATGGCTAAACCTGCTTTGTTTTTCAGAAAATGGTCATCCGATAGAATGATGGACCGCATTTTACTAAGTCAACTTCCCAAGTAAGCCGAAATGGAAGATATTCTGCAGCAGAACTTATTGTTTTCGTGTGTTTACAATCAGAAATACGGAACAGAACAGCTTGTGACACATCATGCGCTTACCGTTTTGATCTCCGGACAAATGGAAATTGTAACCACTGAGGGAATTCAGATCATAAACGAAGGAACGATGGGGATTTTGAGACGAAACACGCTCCTGAAAACGAAGAAGCACCCACCTATTGACGGCAGGCCTTTCAAGTCGTTCACACTTTTTATTACGGAAGAACAACTACGTGATTATGCTCTGCAGAATAACATTCCTCCCCAACAACGTTTCAAGGGAAATTCGCTCTATGAAA
>CAMLIF010000034.1 GCA_946479985.1 uncultured Flavobacteriales bacterium | reverse complement strand
ATCAGCCGGAAGAGTTTTGGCAGATCGATAACGTGCTTTCCAATCCGAAGTTTTTAACAGCTCCAACCAAGACCATTTTTGCACCAATTGCAGTGAAGATTGCGAGTGGAGAAAATATTTTTGAGTTTGCCTCTGAGGTGGAAACATGGAACAGAGCAATTGGAACACGGCCAATTCTGGATGAACTGCTTGTGAAAACACATGTAGTGCACGTAGATTATTACGGAAATGTTATCCTGAGTTTGACACAAGCCGATTTTGACCGTTATAAAGGAATTCCGTTTACCATTTATCTGAGAAACAAGGAATATCATATTGATAAAATTTCACTTTCCTATAACGATGTCACCAATGGAGAGCGCCTGGCTTTGTTTAATGATGCCGGACATTTGGAAATTGCTATTAATAAAGGCGTAAATGGAGCCGGAGGAGGTGCTTCATCCTTGTTTGGTTTACACGTGGGCGATGTGGTTCGTATTGAATTTACGCCGCGTGGGTCTGCAGAGAATTTCGATACATTGTTTTAAAACATGATTACAAGAATTGTAAAACTGACTTTTCAGGAAGAACGTATAGCTGATTTCATCTCATTTTTTGACACAATAAATACACGTGTTTCAACCTTTGAAAATTGCCGCGGAATGCGGTTAATGCAGCAAAAAGACAGAAAACACGTAGTGTTTACCTATAGTTTATGGGAAAGCGAAGATGCACTGAATAAATACCGCGATTCGGAACTTTTCCAGGGAGTTTGGAGTACCATAAAACCATGGTTTGCAGAAAGGGCAGAAGCCTGGACTGTTGAAACTTATTTCGAAGACGGTAATTTTTCTTCTAACCAAACGCGTTAAACGACGTTATTTGTTCTGTAGTTAGTATTTTTGGCGCATGAAGGCACTTTATTTTAAAGAGGTTCGCAGTTTTTTAGGATCAATCATCGGTTATATTTTTATCGTGATCTTTTTGATTACTTCGGGGATTTTTCACTGGGTAATTGATCAGGACACCAATTTCCTTATGGGAGAAGAGGTAGATATGATCCCGTTTTTTAATCTGAGTCCCATTATTCTGTTTATTCTAATTCCGGCTATCACCATGCGAATGATTGCAGAAGAACGCAAAAACGGAACCATTGAATTGTTATTTACCCGGCCAATTACAGATCTTCAAATAATTCTTGCCAAATACCTTGCGGGAGTTACTTTATTGCTGATCTCACTTTTGCCAACACTCATCTATTATTTTAGCCTCTCGCAACTTGGCGTAGAGAGTTTTGATGCTGACGGCCTTCCAAAATCTGTGATTGATGAAGGAGCTACATTTACTTCATATATAGGTTTGTTTTTACTGGGTTGCGTGTTTTTAGCCATCGGAATTTTCTCATCAAGTGTTACAAGCAATCAAATCGTTGCCTTCATCCTCGCTATGTTCCTTTGCTGGCTTTTCTACGATGGATTTGAATTAATCGGTTCGTTTTCACTGATCGGAGATGCAGATTTTGTTTTCAAATATATTGGATTAACATCGCATTACAGGTCCATTATGAAAGGATTGATCGATACCAGCGATTTGCTTTATTTCTTCGGAATGATCGCCATTTTTCTCACCGCTTCTTTAGCCATTGTTAAATCTTTGAAACGATAAATCATGAGTCAACAGTCAACAAGAAGTAAACTATACAACTGGGCCGTATTTATTGTTATTACACTGGTTGTTATTTTCGTAAATATTATAGGTTCTTTCGTTTACCAGCGTATCGATGTTACGGAAGATGAACGTTATTCATTGGCAAAGGGAACTATTGAGTTTCTGGAGAAAATGAATCCGGAGAATGCCAAATCAGAAGACGATAAGGAAGAAGGTGTTAATCGATTATATATCAAAGTTTATCTGGAGGGTGAAATGCCTGCAGAAATCCGCCGATTCAGAAATGCTGTTGAAGACAAATTAATTGAATTCCGTGAAATTGCCGGCGATCGTATTGAATACGAATTCATTAGTCCTAAAAAGGATAACGAGGCAGATCAGAAGGAAATGAATATCAAGCTTTACAGCAATGGAAAAGGAATTATTCCGATGGACGTGGAGTACGGTGAAAATAGCGAGGATGCTACCCTGTGGCCTGGAGCTGAGATTATTTACAATGGTGTAACGAAAGGCTATATCCAGTTACTTCCGGGAACTCCGCAGGGAACTCAAATTAAAATTACTCCTGAATTTTCTGAAGTGACCATTCAGAATTCCATAAATAACCTGGAATATTCATTGGTGTCAGGATTGCGGAAAGTAATTCAGAAACGTCGCCCGCGAATTGCATTTATACAAGGTCATGGCGAGTTGCGCGAAGCGGAAACGCAAATTGCAAGAAGTCTTTTAAAAGATAATTATACTGTTGAAGATATTTATTTGAACGATTCACTGGATGCGTTGAAAGATGTTGATGGTGTTATTATTGCGCGGCCAAAAACGGCTTATTCCGGAAAAGATTTGTATTTGATCGATCAGTTCCTGATGAAAGGCGGTCGATTAATGGTGTTTATGGATCAGTTGACTTTCCCCGGCGATACGCTTGCTATGAAAGGAACCGTTCACACAACGAGAACCCAACTTGGAATTGATCAGCTGATGTTCGATTACGGAATCAAGATCAACGATAACTACGTGCGTGATATTAACTGTGGAATTATCCCGGTTCCGTTTTCGCAATCAGGACATCAGCCTTGGTTCTATTATGTTCAGGCATCGTCAACCCGCAGCCCGATTTCCAGGAATATTGATCCCGTGATGCTGCGTTACGCCTCCTCATTGACATTGGTGCCGAATAACAGTTATTTGGTAACGCCGGTGTTGACTTCGTCGGCAAATTCGGGAGCAACCGGTATGGCACCGTTGATCAGTTTGGGTGAACCGCTGAACTATGGAAGAAACCCGGTATTGGGTCCGAATGGAATTAGTGAAGGAAATAAATTGTGCCTTGCAGCAGTTTCCGAGGGAATGTTCCAGTCGCATTTCCGCGACAGGCTGAGCTCCAGTTTTGCAGATAATAAAGCCTCAGGAATGCTTGATTCGTCAAGAGTTGAAGGAAAAGTTATGGTGGTTGGAAATGGTTCTTTCATTGCCAATTATTATGATTCCATTCAGGGGAAAAACGGCGAGACTTTGTATCGTCCGAAATTCAATAACCTGCGCTACGATGAGGTTTATGCTTTCTTGCTGAAACAGAAAGTATTCTACGGAAACCAGGAATTCTTCCAGAATATGGTGGATTATATGCTGGGAGAAAATTCGGTGCTTGATATTCGTAGTAAGCAAATCGATTTACACCCTATTGACAAAGAAAAAGTGAAAGAAAAAGGTGGAACCTACCAGGTGTTAAACATGATCCTGCCAAGTTCACTCGTTATTTTATTCGCAATCGCATTGTTTTACTTACGTAAGCGTCGTTACGGACGTTCTTGATATTATGAAAAGAAAAATTGTTCTCCTGGTTGGTGTTTTAGTGCTTATTGCATTGGGCTGGTATTCTCTTAAGCTGATCAAAAACCGTGGTCGTTCCGACGAGAATTTCGTTGATTTCAGCTTTGAGATCAAGGATACGGCGCGCATTGATAAGATTATTGTTACCGAGCCAAACGGTATGGAAATGGAATTGATTCGCACGGGTAATACCTGGACCGATAAAGACGGGAATTGTGTTCAGCAAATGCAGGTGGGAAGTATACTCGATGCGGCATTCAATGTGCATTTTAAAGGATATATTCCTAAGAATGCTATCAAAAGCGTTACAAGCCGAATGGCAACCCAGGGAATCAAAGTTCAGTTTTTTACGGATGGAGATTGGAATAAAACCTGGTATATTGGCTCTGCAACGCCTGATCACATGGGAAGTTATATGCTTCTTGAATCAAGTGAAAATGGAAAAAGTGAAGAACCTGTTATTGCCGAGCTGACGAATATGAACGGCATAATCAGTCCGCGCTTTTATGCAGATTCCCGAAAATGGAAATGTACCGGAGTTTTCGCATACGGCATTCAGGAGATTTCTTCTGTAGACGTGAAATTCAGTGCTACACCCAATAGAAATTTCACTGTAAATGCCAAAGGAAGAAGTTTCGAAGTGATCAATAACGGAAAGAAAATTCAGGGAGTTCCCGAAACGCGCGTAACAAAATATTTGAGTAATTACAAACGGATCAACTACGAGCTTCCGAACTACGAATTGACTAATCGCCAGGTTGATAGCGTGAAAAAATCTACTCCGTACTGTACACTCGTTTTGAAAACGAAAAAAGGAGAGACGAAAAAACTCAAAATGTATCGCAGAAAATCTGATTCAAGCCAGGAAGAAGTGAATGATCTGGGCGAGACAGTTAACTACGATATCAATCGTTTCTGGTGTTTGTTGCCAAGCGGTGAACTGGTGAAATGTCAGTATTTCGTTTTCGACAAAATTACCCGCGGCGACATTTATTTTGGATACCAGAAGTAATTTCAGTTTATTTAGTTAATAACTCCTATACAACTTGTAGTTTTCATACTCCAACTGAGCGGGTAAAAACGATATATTTGTTCCGCAAAATTATATTCAGATGAATTTTATAGTATCGAGCACTGCGTTATTCCGTCATTTACAAAGCATTAGCGGAGTTTTGAGCACAAGCAATACTCTCCCGATTTTAGACAACTTTTTATTCAGTATCACCGATAACGAATTAACAATTTCGGCTTCGGATCTGGAAACAACTATGCGTACAAGCATGGAAGTGGAAGCAACTGAGTCAGGAAATGTTGCTATTCCCGCTAAAATGTTGTTAGACGTATTGAAAAACCTGCCCGATCAGCCATGTACATTCATTGTAGATGCAAATTTCGCATTGGTAATGGCTTACGATAATGGTAAGGCGAAAATGAACGGTTTCAACGGTGATGATTTCCCGAAATTACCGCCTTTGGAAAAAGGAACGAGCATTAAAGTTTCAGGAGAAATTATTTCCCGTGCTATTTCAAAAACATTATTCGCTGCCGGAAACGATGATCTTCGTCCGGTAATGAGCGGAATGTATTGCCAGTTCTCACCTTCAGATATTACGTTTGTAGCAACAGATGCTCACAAATTGGTTCGTTATACAAGAACAGATAGTCAGGCAGTTGGCGGATCGGCTTTCATTTTGCCGAAAAAACCGTTGAATTTGCTGAAAAGCAACTTGCGTGGCGACGAAGAGGTTTTGGTTGAGTACTCCGATTCAAATGCGGTATTTACGTTCGGTGATTTGGTTATGAACTGTCGTTTGATTGATGGAAAATACCCGAACTACGAAGCTGTAATTCCAAAAGAGAACCCGAATGTTTTGATCGTTGATCGCATGCAGTTATTGAGTGCAATTAAGCGTGTGAGCATTTTCGCAAATAAAACAACGCACCAGGTGAAGTTAAGACTGGCTGGAAGCGAGCTGCATATTTCCGCAGAAGATATCGACTTCGCAAACGAATCCAATGAGCGTTTAACATGTAACTACGACGGTGTAGATATGGAGATTGCGTTCAACAGCCGTTTCTTATTGGAAATGCTTGGAAACATCGATACAACTGAAGTAAAAATGGCAATGAGTGAACCAAGCAGAGCCGGTTTGTTAATGCCTTCGGGATCTGATAACGAAAACGAAGATATCCTCATGCTGGTAATGCCGGTGATGTTGAATAGATAATCACAAATACATTTTTTATAAAGTAGGGATAAGTCGCGACTTGTCCCTACTTTTTTTGTACTCTTGTGTCATGAAGAAATTCGCCCTTTTTGTTTTCGGAGCATTTTTGTTCCAGCCCGTAATTGCACAGGACGAAGAATTGCCTTTAGAATACCATGACGAAGTTCAGTACTTTATTGATTGTGTGAAGAAAAAAGATGTAACTGCTTTGAATGAGTTGATTTCTTATCCTTTTAAACGGGCTTATCCTATTCCTTCCATAAAAGATTCTGCTGAATTCAGAGCGCGATTTTCTGAAGTGTTTGATGATAGTTTAATTGCTCTGATCACAACTTCGAATGTGAAGAAAGATTGGTCGGAAATGGGCTGGAGAGGAATTAAACTGGAGAGTGGTTCCGTTTGGATTCAGTTTGATGGGTCGTTACACGCGGTGAACTATCAGTCGAAAACAGAGAAAGCAATGCAGGCCGAACTCATTGAACAAGAGCGTAAGTTACTTTATGTTAGCTTACAGGATTTTGCCTCTCCGGACCTGATAATTGAAACGAGTAAGTTCCGTATTCGTATTGATGAAATGAGCGATGGAACATACCGTTATGCATCCTGGGGAATCAATAAGCAAGTGAGCGATAAGCCGGATCTTATTTTAAAGAATGGGATTCTGGAGTTTGACGGAAGCGGTGGGAACCATCATTTTGTTTTCAAAAACAAGAACTATGAGTATATCTGCTGGATTTTTATGCTTGGGAGCGACGAAACACCTGATGCGCGTTTAGAAGTGTTAGCAGGGGAGAAGGAGATCTTGAATCAGGAAGCCAGCATAATTCGGCCTTAACAATTAACGCATTCTGGTTGCAGTACCGCTAGGACCAATCTTATAAAAAATATTCTCCAGTTCCTCTTCTTTCTCACCAATAATGGTTTCGTTTTCCATTTTGATGTCGAAATATTCATACGGAGTAAGAATTACTCCCTGATCGTTCATAACTGCAAAATTCCAGTTGTCTTTCTCGTCTATTTCTCTTTTACTCTGAACGGAAAAATATAATTGATTATTCTTTTCGCCAAGGTATTGAACCGTTTTAAAGGAGCTTCCTCCAATCAGTTTTCGTTCAACTGAAATAACTCCCTGGAAATCGGCATTGGTTTCAAATTCGAATGGAATAAGTGTGTCGGATTCAATGGTTTTATTCGGATTCGTATAGCTGAAAGCTGAGTTTTGAATCCAGTTAATGTCGCGAAGAACGATAGAATCTAAAGTGTCGCGATATAGTTCAGGGGCTTTAAACAGAAACAACCGATCGTTTAATACTTCAATAGTCTCAAATAAATAGGGGAAAAGGGTTTCTCCTTTTTCGTCTATGATGGTAGACATATCGAAAATTGTCACAGTTGCAAATCCGTTTTTAAAACTTCCAACGCTCGTATATTTTTCCGGAATTACAAAATGTCCGCGTTTGTCAATATAGCCGTAAACATCTTTTTTGGATGCTCCTGCTTTTCCTTCTGAAAACGTAGCTGCATACTTGAAACTGAATGGAATAATTACTTTTCCCGACATGTTCAGATAACCGTACAAATCATTCTTTTTCGCCGGAAATAATCCTTCTCCAAAACTTCCCAGATCCTGGTATTGAAACGGAATGAGAATACGTCCCATTGTATCAACCAGTCCATAATTAAAATCAGAATTCTGACATGCGATCAGGAGTCCGTTCCCGCTCGAAGTTATATTCCGGTAATTACACGGGAGAATGGTTTTCAGCCGTTTATTTAAGAACCCGCTGGAATAACTCCGTTCGTAACTGGTATTCTTGTTCTGTTTTACAACAATGATTCCTTCTGCAATTTCTTGGATGTGTGCGTATTGAGCCGAGATAGCAATTGTGCTGTCAGATCTCATGATCCCGTAATAACCGTTTGCAGCCTTAAATGTGAAGTAATTTCCGTTTAAAAGGGAATTGTCTGTTTGGTCTCCCTGTGAAAACACAAGTGAAGGAAATAACAGGAAGAAGGCAATGAAAAAGCGCGGCATATTATCTTGTTCTTATTTCACCTTTTTCAGACAACAAAATGGCAATACTCCGGGTTTCAGGAAAATGAGAAAATACGATTACCATAATAACAGTTATTGGAACACTCAGAATCATTCCGGTTAATCCCCAGATAGAACCCCAGAAAACAAGTGCGATAATGGTTACGAGCGGACTTACATTCAGCGAATTCCCCATTATTTTTACTTCCAGTAAGTTACTTACAATTGCCTGAATGGAAAGAAGTGTTACAAAAATAGTCAATGCGAAGTAATGATTTCCCGTTGTGATAAAGAAAACCAGCGCGGGTAACGCGGAGCTCACAAACATTCCGATTGTTGGAATGAAATAGAGTAGAAAGATGAGCAAACTCCAGAAAATGGGAGCGCCAACCGACATGAAATACAGGGTAAACCCACATAAAACAGCGGAAATAAAGGCCAGCAATGATTTCAATCCGATGTAATTGGATAATGAATGTTCTATTTTATCGAGAATCATTTTCATGCGCTCGTGGTGTGTGTACTTCGGAAATAATTTGGCTAATTTTTGCTGAAACGAGCTTTCTTCCAATAAAAGGAAAATAACGTAAAGCAAAATCAGGAAGAGATTACTGACAATTGCAGTAAGTGAATTCACGAATATGGATAAATAACTTCCAAGTAATTGCTTTATATCAGCGTTTTGCTCCAGATCGTCCAGAGTTACAGGAAACCACTTATTCAGTTGTGCAACCAGCACATCGAGATGCTGAGAATTTGAAGGAAGTGATTTTTCCAACTGGAAGATATTGAACTGGATAAGCCGTCCGAGAAAGATCAGGGAAACTACAAGAACAGCTGACGCTAAAATAGTCTTAACCCAAACCGGAATGAAGATTTTTATCCAGGGCACCATATCAAAAGTTGCCCGTACTTTTCGCATCAAAAGCCAAATGATCAGCGCGAAAATAAACGGAATAAGCAGGTCTTTTCCCAGTATCAAAATCAATACTACAGAAATTAAAACAATAAAACCAGCTGCTATTTTAACCATCTTTCCCATGCGAATACAAACTTAAGATAAAGCAGGCGTTTTGGAAGCTAATTTTTGTTTTTTAGCAATTACTTGAATGAAGACTTATTTCAACAACTCAATCACTCCGGCAGCACCCTGTCCGGTTCCAACGCACATGGTCACAACTCCGTATTTTTGCTTACGCCGGCGCAGTTCATTGATTATTTGGACCGTGAGTTTTGCTCCTGTACAGCCAAGTGGATGTCCGAGAGCAATTGCGCCGCCATTTACATTTACTATATCCGGATTCAAACCAACTTCACGAATTACGGCAAGAGATTGTGATGCAAATGCTTCGTTCAGTTCAAACAAATTGATGTCGTTCAAAGTCAGATTTGCCTGTTTCAGAGCTTTCGGAATGGCATCTACCGGACCAATTCCCATGATTCGGGGCTCAACACCAACAACAGAATAACTGTGCAAAACGGCAATAGGCTCTATGTTCAGTTCTTTTACCATTTTCTCCGACATCACCATAACAAAAGCGGCTCCATCAGAAGTTTGAGATGAGTTCCCTGCCGTAACACTTCCCATTGCATCGAAAACCGGGCGAAGTTTTGCCAATCCTTCAATGGTTGAGGCTCTTGGCCCTTCGTCAGTGTCGACAATGTATTTTTTAACCTGTCGTTTTTCGTTCTCGTCAAGGAAAATATTCTCTACTTCAATTGGGACAATATCATCTTTAAAAGTACCGTTAGCAATTGCTTTCAAAGCTTTTTCATGAGAGTGCAAAGAGAACAGGTCCTGTTCTTCGCGTGTAACATTGAATTGTTTGGCAACGGCTTCGGCGGTTAATCCCATTCCCCAGTACCAGGTTGGATTTTCCTTCCCGACTTTCGGGTTTGGAACAATTCTCCAGCCGCCCATTGCCATTACCGACATCGATTCAACACCTCCGGCAATAATGCAATCTGCCATACCGGCTTCAATTTTCGCTTTTGCGATAGCAATAGTTTCCAGTCCGGAAGAACAATAACGATTCACGGTCATTCCCGGAACTTTATCCGTTTTCAATCCCATGAGAGAAATCAAACGCCCCATGTTCAAGCCTTGTTCTGCTTCAGGAGTTGCATTTCCGACGATTACATCATCAATTCGTTCTTTCTCCAATTGCGGAACGGATGCCACTAAATGTTCAATTACACGTGCAGCCAAATCATCCGGTCTGTAAAACCGAAATCCGCCTTTACCTGCTTTTCCAACTGCTGAGCGGAACCCAGCTACTATATATGCTTTCATTTTTTTAGATTTTAAAAAAGATCAATTCCTAAGAATCTTTCCGGATTTCACCAAACTCTCCAATCGTTCTAATGTTTTACGCTGCTGACACAATTCAACAAATGCTTTTCGTTCCAGGTCTAAAAGATACTGTTCCGAAACAACGGTGTTTTCACTTAAATCGCCGCCGCACATTACCCAGCCGAGTTTTTCGGAGATTACCTGGTCGTGTTCAGACATGTAATGCCCGGATTTCATTGAATTCGCTCCAACGTAAATGATTCCTAATCCTTCCTGACCAAGAACAGTTATGTTCTTTTCCCGTTTTGGCGCAATGTAGCCTTTGTTCGCTAATTCCAATGCTGCTGCTTTCGCTCTTGTTAGCTGATATTCCCTGGAAACAATTACTTCGTCCGTTCCCGGGCGTAAATATCCCAAATCGAATGCTTCATAGGCTGAAGTTGAGACCTTAGCTTGTCCGATCGAGAGAAAACGTTCACGTAATCGATTCAATTTGATGTCGCCGTCTTTTAGTTCTTCTGAGAAACGTTTTGCAAATTCTTTCGAGCCGCCGCCTCCAGGAATTAATCCGACACCGAATTCTACTAGACCCATGTATAATTCTGCATGTGCAACCACTTTATCGGAATGCATTGCTAATTCGCAGCCGCCACCCAAAGCCATGTTGTGAGGCGCTGCAATTACCGGAATGTTTGAATAACGAACGCGCATCATGGTGTCCTGGAATGCCTTTACCGCAAAATTCAATTCGTCGTAGTCTTGATCCACTGCCATCATAAAGATCATTCCAACGTTCGCTCCGGCAGAGAAATTTCCGCCCGTATTGGAAATGACCAATCCTTTATACTCATTTTCTGCCAGATCAATAGATTTGTTGATTCCTTCAATGACTCCGCCGCCAATGGTATTCATTTTTGTGTGGAATTCCAGGTTCAGGATTCCGTCACCTAAATCTACTAAAGTAGTATCCGCATTTCCCCAAACTTTATTTGAGGCTCTTAACGCCTGCAAGGAAACAAGTTCTTCCGTTCCGGGAATAATCTGGTATGCCTTCGATTGCTGGTTATAGTATAAGCGTTTACCGTTTTCTGTTTTATAGAAGCTCGTATTTCCAGCGGATTCCATTTCTTCAACCCAAACCGGAAGTTTCTTGCCGGCCTTTTCAACCAGTTCTTTTCCTTGTTTGAAGCCCAGAAGGTCCCAGGTTTCGAACGGACCAAGTTCCCAGCCAAATCCGGCTTTTATGGCATCATCTATTTTATAGAGATCATCTGATATTTCCGGAATCCGATTGGTAACATAAGCAAACAAACCGCCAAATGTTTTACGGTAGAATTCGCCGGCTTTATCCATTCCCATGAAGAGCATTTTTGTTCTTTGCTCCAAATCGTCAATAGACTTCGCCATTTCTAAAGTAGGGAAGGAGGCTTTTTTGCTCGGTTCGTATTCCAGTGTTTTTAAGTTCAATGCCAGGAAGATTTTCTTCCCTTCGGCATCAACTGTTTTTTTGAAAAATCCTTGTTTGGTTTTACTTCCGAGCCAATTGTTCTCGACCATTTTTTGAACAAACTCAGGTACTTCGAACAACGCCTTTTCTTCGTCGTTCGGACAATTGGCTTTTAATCCGTTAGCAACGTGAACCAATGTGTCAAGGCCAACAACGTCACAAGTTCTGAAAGTTGCCGATTTTGGTCTGCCAAGAACAGGTCCTGTAAGTTTATCAATTTCTTCAACTGTCAGGTCCATTTCGCCAACCGCATGAAATAGTGCCATGATACTATAAACACCAACCCGATTTGCAATAAACGCCGGAGTATCTTTACATAAAACCGTTTTCTTGCCTAGAATTTTTGCACCAAACGACATATAAAAATCAATGACATCTTTGCTTGTTTCGTTCGTTGGAATTATTTCCAATAAAGGTAAATAGCGCGGTGGATTGAAAAAGTGTGTTCCGGCAAAGTGTTTTTTGAAATCGTCAGATCTTCCATCAAGCATTAAATGAATAGGAATTCCGGAAGTATTCGAAGAAATCAGCGTTCCCGGTTTTCTGAACTGTTCTACTTTTTCAAATACCTGCTGTTTGATATCCAGACGTTCAATGACAACTTCAATAATCCAATCTACCTCTGCAATTTTTGCCATATCGTCTTCAAAATTCCCTGTTTGAATCCTAGAAGCAAAAGACTTACGGTAAATAGGAGAAGGGTTCGAAGTCAAAGCAAACTGCAAAGCATCATTCACGATACGATTTTTGACAGCTTTGCTTTCGAGTGTCAATCCTTTTGCTTTTTCAGCATCATTTGGTTCCTTAGGCGGAATGTCGAGAAGCAAAACTTCGCAGCCAACATTCGCAAAATGGCAAGCAATTCTTGATCCCATGACTCCAGATCCGAGAATAGCCACTTTTCTAATTATTCTTTTCATTGTTTATATGAATTGGAGTTAATATTGAATTCTTCATCCATTACTTTATCGATAGTCACCATTACAGAATGGAAAATATCAATGTGTTCCTGGGGAAGTTTGTTTAATACTTTGTTATTCAGTTCGAAAACAACATCCCGTGCTATATAGCGTGCTTTAATTCCGTCTTCGGTTAGAAAAATGCGCACTATTCGTTTGTCTTGTTTGTCTTCTTCCCGTCTAATCAATCCTTTTTCTTCCATTGTTCGAAGCGTTCTGGAAAGACTGGTGGGCTCCATTCCCATTTTCGGGCCGAGCTGCGTACTTGGTGTCCCTTCTTTATCTACATGAAGAAGAATATATCCAACCGACATGGTGATTCCGTAGTCGTTTGCACGCTGGTTATACATGCGCGACATTTTGATCCAAACAGTACGTACGATTAAATCGAATAAGTAATGCGGTTTTTGCTGCATAGAGAGTAATTTGTCTTAAAAATAATAAATAGTATGCATGCATACATTATGCGATGCATTATTTTTTTAAAACTACTCGGAAAAGCGATCTACCAGTTGTCTGTTTTGCGAAAAACCGTGCCCGAAAACTGGGCAACTAGCACATTATCTTGATTATAGACCTTTGACATATATCTGCCAAGCGATTTGGTGCAGCTAACTTCAGTACATAAAACTGTAAGAATATCGCCGGAAAAAATAGGTTTGATATGAGCTATAGAGGTTTCAATGCTGACACATTTTTGCCCATGGCTATTGGATGCAAAAGCCAAAGCGGAATCGGATATAGCATAACTGATTCCGCCGTGTGTTATTCCATGACCGTTGCACATTTCTGCGCGGACAGTCATTTGTAAGGTACACGATCCTTCAGAAACTTCGAGTACAGAAATTCCGAGCCACTGAGAATAGGTGTCAGTGGTCATCATTTGTGCAACGATTTCTGACGGAGTCATGATTTATTTTTTGTCAAGTGAGCGGGAAAGCAATGATATCATTGCTAACATAACGATAAACAATTGAGTTGCAGTTTCATCATCAAGACTTGTTCCGTCAGTATCTTCCATTCCAATTTCCATTGCAAGAAACTTTACAAGATCCGGCTGATCTGAAAACTCTTCCAAAAGTGCCTCGTCCTCATTTTCGAAATAAGCATCTAAAACCTGGAAGTACGGGTCTTCAAATTCGTCGATTAAATCGTCAGTAATTTCCGACGGATGTAAACCTGCCTGCGTGTAAGCTTCTAAAACAACTGTAAAATAATAGATCAGCAAGCTCGCCAATTCCTCATTGTCATATTCCTCAACGGCAGACATAATGTAGCCTAAAAGAACAGGCTGGGCAGTAGTTTGTGCTTCTGATAAACGCTCCAATGCGTTTTCATCCATTTGATCAACCTTTGTAATTGCAGCCTCAATATGACCTATACTAACTTGTGACATATACTTTTTTTTACAAAGTTAAAATGATATTTCGGTTTAGGCGTTTTGCACCTAACTTATTAAACTCTGTTAAATTCCTTAAGTGTTTGTTTACATTTGATTTCAAACGATACTTTTGGTAAATACTTTAAGTTATGAAAACACTTATCTACACCATCTTTGTCCTAACAATTGTTTCGTGCAGTCAATCGGTTCCTGAGGGAAATGATTCAGCTGCTAAATCTTTTAAAAGCGAAACAAATGAACTATCATCAACCGGAACGCTGATAAACCCCAGAGATTTGTTCACGATTTTGACTTCGAAAGATACTGTTCTTGAGACTTCTAAACTATCGCGAATTCATATTTCAAAAGGTTCGTTCGAACATTTGGATGGAAGTAAATGTGGTAATAAAGTTCGTGTCGAATTCAACGAATACCAGACAAGCGGAGAAATTCTGGCGAGTGGACTTCCAATGACCTATAAAGATCAGAAAGGGAAGGAAATGGATTTTGAAAGTGCCGGAATGTTCGAGATTCGTGCGTATGAAGGAAAAGAAGAACTTCGATTAAAAAAAGACAAAGAAGTAAAAGTAGAATTGGCAACACCAACCGACGGAATGTATAATTTTTATCAGTTGAATGACAATACAAGAGCGTGGAAGGAGGAGGCAACAAATTTGAGACCGATTCCGAATCCATATTTAGATGCTGTGAACAAGGAACAAAAAAGCCTTGATACTTTGAAAAGTGAAAAACCGAAGAAACTGGTTTCTTATAAACCGAGCGATCAGCTCCTGGATATAAAAGCCAATTTACGGACTTATCCTGAATTCAGGGAAATTCCCGGAGCGATGTGGAAATACATGGGGGATGATGCTGCCAAAGACCCTTCAAAAAATGGCGCTAATTTCTCTAAAACGTATGCGTTTGTGTCGTTGAAGCCAACTGAAGGTAACGAGTACGTTTTTGATGTTCAGTTTGTGGCCGGGAAAGATACAGTTGAATTTACAATGGCTCCGGTTTTTACGGGTAAATTGAAATCGAAAGGAGAAAAGTTGTTCCGGGAACGGCTTCAGAAATTTGCTGAGGTAACGAAAGAGAAAGAACGCTTAAGAAATCAGGCACGACGTGAATCGGAGTTGTTACGCGTGTTCAATCTGGATAAACTGGGCGTTTACAATTATGACCGCCAATATAAAGACGAGGATGCAATTCCAATTTTAGCGGAATTTACTTTCGGCGATAAATTACATGCCGATGCAAAGGAAATGCATGTATTCCTTGTCCCGAAGCAAAAATTAGTAGTTGTGAAGTATGATATTGAAAGCGCATCTCAATTTCGTATAAATCTGCATGAAACGAATCGCTTAATTGCCGTGGACGGTGAAGGAACTGTTTATGCTTTGTCCGATTCGGAAATTGACGCATACCAACTTAGCCAAAAGAAAGGACAAAAGGTAGTCTTCAAATTGAAAAAGCTCAATCAAAAGGCAAAAACTTCAGCAGACGTTGATCAAGTTCTGGCATCTTTATGAAAATAGTCTCTACGTTTCTTCTAATCTTAGGGGGGACATTCACTGGTTTTTCTCAGGAAGAGCCTGAATTCTATTATCCATTTCCAATTGGAGATCAATGGGGATTTAGGTCTGAAAGTGGTGAGTGGAAGGAAGATGCCATTTATGATACGATCTTTTTAGAATCAGTAACTGATGGCTATTTGTGGGCTGTTCGAAACAATGAGCGGAAGTATGGATTGGTTTCAAACTTTGAATTCGATACGCTTGTTCCAATAGTTTATGACACACTGGTGCCTTTAAATGGTGGGGCCTTGGTTCGTAAGGATAATATTTATTCGTACCTCGATTTGTTCAATAAGAACAAGGAAACCAAAATCGGCTCCCCTGAAAGAGTATTTGTTGATCAGGGATTTGCTTTGCTGTCCGATGACAAGAAAACATTCATGATACGCGACAGCTACACGCAGGAATTTCCCTTTCCGTACGTTGTGCCTTTTACACAGGATTTTTATTTTGAAGGAGCACCGTTTTGGCTTGTAAGCGATGAAAATCGTTTTGGGCTTTACAAAGACAGAACCCCGATTATTCCGTGCATTGCAGAATCAATTCAACCGTTCAACGATTGGTTTTTACGGTATTGGATTGGTTACTGGGTGTATGTTCGTGTTTCAGATGGAAAAGTGATTGATCCGAAAGGCAGACGTGTTCAGATTTACCATGACAATCTCTGGAAAATCTATGATCAGGAGACGAAAACGTCCAAATTGTATGAAAATGGAATTGAGAAGTTTGCTGATCGTTTTGATGATTGTTTCCTGTTGGAAAATGACCATTTCGCAGTAAGAAAAGGAGTTAAGACCGGTTTGGTTTCAGCTGGCGGTGTGGTAATGATTCCAATTGAATATGAACAGATTTCTTTTCTTATTAAAGACAGGTATAAGGTTCTGAAAGACAGTCTTTGGTACCTGGTAGATGAACATGGGCGATTCCTGAATCAAACAGGGTTCGATCAGATTCTAATCCGTGATCAGGGCGATCAAATGGTCAACGTACGTCAGAATAACCACGTTGGAATTGTTGATTTAAGCGGAAAGCAAATCCTGCCTTGTGAATTCGATGAGGTAGCGTTGCTTGATTTTATGCTGATTGCTTTGAAAGAAGAAAGACATGTTCCTTTTTCACTAGCAGGAAAGAAGCTTTCTGATGAAATCTATTTCTCCTATTTTGTAGTTGATGGCAGCCTGC
Source organism: uncultured Flavobacteriales bacterium (assembly GCA_946479985.1). The sequence continues at coordinate 14,447 of CAMLIF010000034.1, read as the reverse complement.
TACTTTTTGTAAATAAAAGTGAGTTTGATATTTACAATGGTACCGGTAAACTGAATACAAAACCCGCATTTGACATAATCGGATACGAAGGTGTTATTAAAGCGTATTCTTCTAATAATCTGGAATTGATTATCCTGAATGAAAAAAGTGGTATCGTTGAAGAGCGCCAGCAATTTCCGGGAAAGATTTCATTTGTGTTGAAAGAAACAGAGGACCGGCTATTCAGATGGGAATTGACGAAGGATTACCGTAAATCGTACTTGGAAGAAAATCAGCTTACCGGAAATTTTGGGTTTCGCTCTTTCTGGGACAGTAGAATGATGGTTCCGGCAGTGTACACAGAGACCCGCGTTGGCGATTTTGACTACCTGTGTGTTGAACAAAACAGCTCCAAACCTTTCCATTTGCTGGATTCCGTTCCGTTGGTTTCCCTTTTTCAATATGACATGGTTTCTGCTGATAATGGAAGTGTTTATGAAAATAATATTCCTTCGGGTACCTTTAAAGATTTCGGTGGGGATTATACGCATTTGTTTAACCGCGTTGCGATCAACGATCAGAATAGAGGGAAATTTTCAAACGGTAATAAAAATCAGCTTCAGGATCTGGTTTTCGAAGAATATCACAACGGTTATGTGATGTACAATCAGGGAGGAACGCTCAAATTAACCAAACCTGCAGCGAACAGTATTTCCTTATTTGACTTTTACTCTTTAAGAAACGCAAATTATAATCTTGCTTTTGATAAGCAGACTATCCCGCTTTTGATGGATCCAAATCGGCACATGATTGTTTCTGGAGGTGAGTGGAATGTGTCAAAAGAGTATGATGAAAATTATCAGAAGAAAGTAAACGGACATTTACTTGGCGGAAAATTCAAAGAGTTGAGCGCGTTTAGCGGAATGTATTTCGGAAATGACGTTTACGTTTCACGCAATATCGAAAACGGAAATGTGTACTGGAGCGAATCGCTTTCCGATACTTCAGTTAACGAACGTTTTTCCGAAGTTCACGCTGACATAAAAGCGCGCTGTTTTGAAGTGCGGGATTTCGCCAAAAGAACAGGTACCATTCATGTTTCCGAACCCAATTTTGTCTTTGAACCGGAAGAAGGAAAAACCTTTTGTTTCGGCAGGGTCATTTACGAGGATACAAATGGTTTTACCCTGCGAACAATTGACGATTCTTTATTGATCCCTGCGCCGTTTGCAGAGATTCAACCTTTCGATCAAGCTGTTTTCCGTGTAAAAATGAATGGTAACTGGCTGCTTTATTCAAAAAATGGAGAGAAGTTATCAGATCTTGAGTTCAATGCTATCGAAATTGTAAATAATACCTATTACGAAGTACTTGTAAGCGGTAAACACCTTTTATTGGACAAGCAGTTTCATGCCATTGCAGATTTGGAGACCTACAAACTGCTTGAGGGGACATTGTACCAACGCGAAACGACGGATAGATATGATTTGTGGAATCCTGTGTCGGGAGTGAAAGATTCTCTTGCGAATGGAGAACAGCTGATCAGCAATTCTGTTTTTCTCTCAGGAAAACTGAAAGGAAAAATCTACGTTCGTAAATTCGGTGAAAGCGAGCAAATTCCGCTTATCGGGACCGGATTCCCGGAACAAATCTGTGAGTTTATCGTGAGTAAGGGTGGACGCTATTATGAAGCAATTTCCCGTGAGGGAGAATTGGTTGTGAATAGGAAACAACTTTTCACCGATTTGAAACAAGGAGATAGTATGCTCTGCTTTGTGAATCCGAAAAATTGGCTGTTGCTGAATTCTCAAGGTAAAACACTTTATTCCGGTAAAAAAGGGAAGTCGATCTATTTTAACGAAGGAAACGCCATTCTGGAATTTGAAAACGACCTGTACGGATTAACAAATGAAGGAAAACGCTGTTCGGTTGAGCAAGCAATGAAAGCGGAGAAGCCTCTTCAGAAAGTGGAATATAACATTCAGAAAGAAGTGAGTTCAGATCGGTTTGGTGTTACGAATAAATTAGGAAGGTGGATTGTTCAGCCAAATTATCAGGTCATTCAGCAGCTTTCGCCCGAAGAATTCAGTGTTGAACTGGAAGGGTGGAAAGGACTTATGGAACAAGTGAAGGAAGAACTTTTGCCTGCCGAGTACGACGATTTTTATTTGCTTACCTATGAAACCTGGCTGGTTCGCAAAGGCAAAAAGTTTGGGGTTTTTAACAGGGAAACAGGATGGATTATTCCTCTGAATTAATTTCCAAAAAACGCCAAGTCCTGAAATAGATAGAAATTGTATCTTTGAATTAATGACTTATTTTAAACAGGGTTTTTTAGACTTCTATAAAGAGCTTGCAGCAAACAACAATAAAGATTGGTTTGATGCGAACAGAAAGCGCTACGAAGAATTCGTTAAAAAACCATTTGCAGCTTTTGTGCAGGCCTTTATTGATGAAGTGGCAAAAGAAATTCCGTCTTATAAAGAACTTACAGCTTCAGAATGTATTTTCAGAATTAACAGAGACATTCGTTTTTCGAAGGATAAAACTCCTTACAAATTATTTAGTTCGGCAGTAATTGCTCCGAACGGACGAAAATCGCATTCTATTCATGGTATTTACTTCGAACTAAATCCGGAAGCTATTCGTGTTTACGGAGGAATTTACGAGATCGATAAAGAAAGCTTATTGCAGTTGCGAGAAGGGATTGCAGCAAATACTAAAGCTTTCCGGTCAATTATTGAAGCACCTGTTTTTAAGGAACATTTCGGTGAAATGAGAGGTGATAAGAATAAAATTCTTCCTGCCGATCTGAAAAGTGCTGCTGAAAAAGAACCTTTGTTATTCAACAAGCAATTCTACGTAATGACCGAACTTCCCGTAGAGCTGATCACATCCGGTAAATTACTGGAAACACTTCGTTATTCTTTTGAAACGATCAAACCTTTAGAACAATTTTTCAATCAATACATTCAACGAAATTAAGCATGAAAAAAATTGCCTTTTTACTCTTTTTAACTGGCTTTGCCGGCACTTCTATTGCGCAGAAAAAAACATTCACCCTGTCTGAAGCAGTATTGCAGCAATACCGCAATTTTGGTCCTGATAGAATGGTTGGAGTTACCTGGGTTCCGGGAACTGACAGCTATGTTTATTTGTCGGCGAATTACCAGGCTTTCGTGAAAGCAAATGCCAAAAAAGGAACTTCTGAAGATTGGATTACCTTGCAGGATGTCAATACAGCATTAGGTTCACAGCTGAGTTCGCTGTACGGATATTCCTGGAAGAATGCCGAAGAAATTTACCTGAATGATGGTTCGAAATATTACGTATTCAATACGATTACAAAAAAAGGGAAGCAATTATTGACGCTTCATGAAAAAGGGGAGAATGCAGTTTTTGAAGAGGTGAGCGGAAATTTGGCATACACAATCGGGAATGATTTATACATGAATACGGCATCCGGCGAAAAACGGGTGGTTGCTTCTAACGAAGACGACAATATTGTTTCCGGACAGGCAATTGCCCGCAGCGAATTCGGGATTACAGGCGGAATTTTTTGGTCTCCGAAAGGAAATGCATTGGCTTTTTATCAAAAGGATGAAACCAATGTTAAATCGTATCCGTTGGTTGATATTACCGATACGCCTGCAGAGTTGAAGGAAATTAAATATCCGATGGCCGGACAGGGTTCTGAAAAAGCCAAAGTTGGAATTTATTCTGTCGCTAATTCTTCTGCAGTGTACATTACTCCCGAAAGTGGCGTTGAAAGTTATTTAACGAATGTTTCCTGGTCGCCGGATGAGAAATATATCATTGTGGCAGAAGTAAATCGGGATCAAAATCACATGTGGCTGAACTTATATGATGCTGCAACAGGAAAGAAAATACGTACACTTTTTGAAGAAGAAGATACGCATTGGGTCGAACCGGAACATCCGGCATTTTTTCCGTCAGCGACAAATAATAATTTCGTTTGGATCTCTGAAAAAGACGGATTCAACAATTTATATTATTATTCAATCGAAGGAAAATTGATCAAGCAGTTAACCTCGAATAAGTTTGTTGCCAAGGACATTGTAACTTCACTAAAGGGTGGTAAAGAAGTGGTTTTTACTGCAACAGGAACCAGTCCTTTGAACACGCTTTATTATGCCGTTGACATGAACGGCGTTCAGCGTTGTTTGACTTTGGAGGAAGGAACTCACGCCATTACGATTAATTCTTTGGGAACTTATTTTATTGATCAGTACTCTTCTCATACGGTTATAGGGAAATCGGAATTGAAAACCATTACCGGAAAGATTGTAAAAACGCTGGTAACTTCTAAAAACAAACTTGCCGATTATGCAATTGGTTCTGCTGAGATCAACCGATTAACGGCAAAAGATGGTTCTATGCTTTATACCCGAATGATTAAGCCAAGCAATTTTGATCCTAATAAAAAATACCCGGTTTTGGTTTATGTTTACGGTGGGCCTCATGCGCAAATGATTACGAATTCATGGTTAGACGGTGCCAATCTTTGGATGTACTGGATGGCAGAACAAGGTTATATCGTTTTTACAGTTGATAACCGTGGTTCGGGCGAACGCGGAAAAGCATTTGAACAACAAATTCACCGTCAATTGGGAACGGTTGAAATTCAAGATCAAATGACAGGGGTAGAATATCTGAAATCATTGCCGTATGTTGACGGAGAGCGTTTAGCGGTTCACGGATGGTCATTCGGTGGTTTTATGACAACTTCACTGATGCTGAAACAAGCGGGAACATTCAATGTTGGTGTTGCCGGCGGACCTGTAACTGATTGGAAATACTATGAGATTATGTATGGTGAACGCTACATGGACCGTCCGGAAGAAAATCAAAAAGGATACGAAGAAGCTTCATTGTTTACACATGCCGGGAAGTTGAAAGGCGATTTGCTTTTGATCCATGGAACAGTTGATGATGTAGTTGTTCCACAGCACAATTATGCTTTGGTTAAGAAATTTGTAGAATTGGGAATTCAAATGGATTTCTTTCCTTATCCAATGCACAAACACAACGTAATTGGTAAAGATCGGGTTCACCTGATGCAGAAAGTTCTGGATTATGTGATCGAGAATAATCAATAATTATTAGTGAGAAAGCTGTTCTGAATTTGTTGGGACAGTTTTTTTTTCATTCAATTGTAATTTACAAACAACCTTTTTCACATTGAAACGTTCTTAATGTGAAAAATACTTTAATGAAATCGATCCTACTTTTTGCCTTTATACTGACTGGTAATCTACTCTTTTCCCAGGAAATATGTAATAATGGTATAGATGATGATGCCGACGGCCTTGTTGATCTTAATGATTCCGAATGTACATGTACTTCATCGGGAGGAGGAACTCCTTCTTCACTTATTCCTAATCCGTCTTTTGAAGTTCAGGCATGCTGCCCAACGTTCTATTCGGAATTAAACTGTGCCCAGGGCTGGATTCAGGCCTCCGATGCTACTTCAGATTATATGAATACCTGTGATTTCGTAATGGGTGGTGCAATTGATGCCGGGCTGACTCCTTTTCCTGATGGCGATGGAGCTGTGGGTGCCGTAGCATGCCAGGATTACAAAGAATATATCGGAGCATGTTTAACAACACCATTAGTTGCTGGAACACCATATACTATTCAGATGTCTGCGGCGATGTTCGGAATAGATCCGAGTGGGACCACCGCATGTGATATTTCATCACTTACGCCGTTGCAATGGACAATTTTTGGTTCAACCAGCTGTTCAGACATTCCTTTTTTCGGAATGGATTGCCCGGGAACACCATTTGTTGCCTTAGGGTCAGCTTCATTAGCGGCGGATGCTCAATACCATTTACTGACAATTACTTTTACTCCAACTGCAAATTACACAACATTGGTTATTGGTCCTCCATGTCAATTAGCAGCTGGTTATCCGTCTACTTTCGATGCTTGTTTTCCGTATGTGATTGCCGATAATCTGATTGTGAATACTTCCAGTTCATTTGGATCAGTGAGTGTTGCTTCTTCCGGATCGTTATGTGCTAATTCTCTTGTTATTACAGCAACAGTTTCTTCCACTGGCGGAACATACCAATGGTATCAGGATGGTGTTGCAATTGTCGGGCAAACAAATGCTACGTTAAATGTTTCTGCGCTCAGTCTTGGTGGTGGCGATTTTCAGGTTGTTTACATTGAGGGAACTGATTGTGCCACAGATGAGATTAATATTCCGGATGCAACAGTTCCAACTGTAGACGTAAATGATGCCTCGATGTGTCCGGGAGAAACTGCTGTTTTGACAGCTACGGGAACAGGGCCTTTTACGTGGTCTCCGTCCACAGGTTTAAGTGCAACAACTGGAGCAACGGTTCAGGCTACTCCTGGTGCTACAACTGTTTATACTGTTTCAGTAACTTCTGGTGGCTGTACTGCATCTGCAACATCAACTGTAACAGTAACCGATAATATTGACTTTACAGCAAGTATTACTCCGAATCCGATGGATATAAGTAATCCGGTTGGTCAATGCGTTGTTTCTCCACCTATTTATGATTACACATGGGTTTTTCCGGATCAATCTCAATCAAATGCTACCAGTCTTTCGCACACTTTCGAAGCGGTGGATGGAAATCAGGAAGTATGGGTGATTGCTGAAAGTGCCGGTGGTTGTATAGACTCAGTTCGATTGATTGTAGTCGTTGAAAGTCCGTCTATTTATTATGTTCCAAATACATTTACACCTGACGGGGACGAGAATAACAACATTTTTACGCCCGTATTTACAACTGGTTTCGATGAATACAGTTTTCATATGACGATCTACAACCGTTGGGGAGAAACTGTCTTTGAAACGAAAGATGCTACTAAAGGTTGGGATGGAACATATCACGGTAAACTTGTTCCAAAAGGAAGTTATAGTTGGACGATTTCTTTCAAGAGCGATAAGAGCGACGAAAAGATCGAAGAGAATGGTCACGTGAATGTGATGTACTAGAAAATCAATTTAATTATCCGGTATAATAAGTTCTTCTTTGCAATTAAGTTAATCTTCGGTCAAGTTGTGTGATTTTTAATAGGCTTGTCTTATCTTTGTTCCTCAAATTTTACTGATGGGAGAAACACTTGCCGAATCCAAAAAAGCGAATATCAAAACGTCTAAAGAAACATTGTTGAAGGCTTTTCGTTTAATGGCAACAGCTAAAACGTTGGCAGAGAAGTATGAAGCGAATAAAGAAATAACGGCTAAATATGTACACGCCACTTCACGCGGGCATGAAGCAATTCAGTTAGCTGTTGGTCTTCAGCTTCTTCCTCAGGACTGGGTTTCCCCGTATTACCGTGACGACAGCATTTTGTTAGGAATCGGAATGTCTCCCTATGAATTGATGCTTCAGGTTTTTGCAAAGAAAGACGATCCGTTTTCCGGAGGAAGAACTTATTATTCGCACCCTTCATTAAACAGAGAAGGTTTTCCGAAAATTCCACATCAATCCTCAGCAACAGGAATGCAGGCGATTCCAACTACCGGAATTGCAATGGGAATTCAGTATAAGGAAAAAACCGGAATTGCCGAAGATTTCAAAGGTGAAAATCCGGTTGTTGTTTGTTCATTGGGTGATGCTTCATGCACGGAAGGGGAAGTTTCTGAAGCTCTTCAAATGGCTGCATTAAAACAGTTTCCGATTGTTTTCCTGGTTCAGGACAATGGTTGGGATATCTCGGCAAATGCTGAAGAAACACGTGCTCAGGATATGACACATTACGCGCGTGGGTTCAATGGAATCGATGTTCGTACCATTGATGGAAGTGATTTTGATTTGTCTTTCCAGACAGTTCAGGAGGTTTTTGAGATTGTTCGAAGAGAACGTCGTCCGTTTATCATTCATGCGAAAGTTCCGCTTTTAGGACACCACACTTCCGGAGTTCGAAAAGAATGGTATCGCGATGATCTGGAAGAAGCCGCCACCCGCGATCCATACCCAAAATTAAAAGAAATTGTTGCCGAACTAGCTGGTCAGGCAGACGTAATAAATATTGAAGCTGAAGCTCGTAAATTGGTCGATACTGATTACGACAGAGCATTGAATGCGGAGGAACCGCTTTTGTCTTCTGTGACAGATCATATTTTTGCTCCAACTCCAATTACTGAAGAAAAAGGTGAACGTGAACCGAAAGGGAAGAAAAAAACCGTAATGGTTGACAGCGCTCTTTTTGCTGTTCGTGAACTGATGGCGAAACATCCGGAAGCGTTGCTTTACGGACAAGATGTTGGCGGTCGTTTAGGAGGAGTTTTCCGTGAAGCGGCAACACTTGCGCAGACTTTTGGTGATGATCGTGTATTCAATACGCCCATTCAGGAGGCATTTATCATTGGTTCTACTGTTGGTATGTCGGCGGTTGGATTAAAACCGTTCGTTGAGGTTCAGTTTGCCGATTATATTTGGCCGGGACTAAATCAATTGTTTACAGAGGTTTCCCGTTCCAATTATTTGTCGAACGGTAAATGGCCGGTGAGCTGTGTGATTCGTGTTCCTATCGGAGCCTACGGATCGGGCGGACCATACCATTCTTCCAGTGTTGAATCGGTTTTAGCGAATATCCGAGGAATTAAGGTTGTGTATCCGTCAACGGGTGCCGATTTGAAAGGCTTATTAAAGGCAGCATATTACGATCCTAATCCGGTTGTAATTCTGGAACATAAAGGACTTTACTGGTCGAAAATACCGGGAACAGAAGGCGCAATGTCAATTGAACCTGATGAAGATTACGTGATTCCGATTGGAAAGGCAAGAACGGTTCAGTCTGCCTCTGCAGAAAGTGTTTCAAAAGGAGAATCTTGTGTTATCATAACATACGGACGCGGAGTTTATTGGTCACTTGAAGCAGCCAAAGAATATAAAGATAAAGTAGAGATTCTGGATTTACGTTCTATCAATCCGTTGGATCACGATGCTATCAATGAAGCAGCTTCACGTCATGGGAAAGTAATGCTTGTGACTGAGGAATCTATTGAAGCTTCATTTACACTTGGCCTGGCTGGTAGAATTCAACGTGATAACTTTAAATCGTTGGATGCTCCTATTAGTATTGTAGGCTCGGTTGATACTCCCGCAATTCCTCTGAATTCGGCACTGGAAGCAGAATTACTGCCGAATGCAGATAAAGTGCGCGTTGCTTTAATTGAGCTGCTCAACTATTAACATTCTATTAGTTATAAGTATTCGCTTTTACTGAAAACGATTGCTCATTTGAACCTAATTTTATAATTAGGGAGAACTGTTTATGGTTCTCAGGATCTATGCGGCGAGAGCAATTATTGACACGAGTGAGGCCTGGTACTCAGGAAGATGAGTTTCATTTGAATTCATTACTGGAAATTTCTCGTGCCATAACCTCCAATCATTCCGTTGAACAGATTACCCGTCTTTTTGAATTCATTATGCGTGAACAACTCGGTTTCGATCGTTTCATGCTCTTCAACAAGGAAAAAGATTTCTCCTGTCTTTTAAGAGTTGGTACCCGAAGTCGTATCAAAGACCTTTCTGTTGTTCAGGAATTACTTCGTTTTAAAGAGATTACCGTAATTGAATCGAGTCAGAGTTCTATGTTGAGCGATTTTGATGTAGTTATTCCGGTATTCCAAAAGAACGAACCTTTGGCTTTTTTGCTGATCGGTGGAATCGAGAAACGCCACCAGCGGCTTTCGGAAACACTGAAGAGCATGAGTTTCGTGCAAACGCTTACAAGTATTGTTGTAATGGCAATTGAGAACAAGCGTTTGGCTAAAGAACAGCTCAAGCAGGAACGTCTGAAAAAAGAACTGGAAGTAGCTTCTGAAATGCAGAAATTGCTTTTTCCGGCGGTTTTACCTTCCAATAAACGCATGGATATTTCGGCGCGTTTCATTCCACGACATATTGTAAGCGGCGATTATTACGATTTCATTCCTTTAGACGATGACAGATATGTGATTTGTATTGCCGACGTTTCAGGAAAAGGAGTGAGTGCTGCCATGCTGATGGCTAATTTTCAGGCCACTGTCCGCGCATTTGTACAGTTCCAGTGGTTCGATATGCGTACACTCATTATTGAGCTGAATAAAACCGTTACAAGAAGTGCAATGGGAGAGAAGTTCATTACTTTCTTTATGGCAACTTACAATGCCAGTACACGCGAATTAACCTATGTGAATGCCGGACACAATCAGCCGTTTATTACAGATGGAAAAACCAGTATTTTACTGGAAAAAGGCTGTGTCGGTCTTGGAATGTTTGATGAATTACCGTTTTTGGAAATAGGAACAGAAATTCTGGAACCAAACACCACCATGGTTCTTTACACAGACGGTGTAGTAGAATTGGAAAACGATAAAAAAGAACATTTCGAATTGGAGCAATTGATTAAGATTGTCCATAATTTCAATCGTTTAAGCATGGAGGATATGAATAACATCATCTTCTCCAAACTGGATGAGTGGCGCGGAAACCTGAAACTGGTTGATGACACCGCGATTTTTTCGTGCAGGTTTTTCTAGAAGAGCTTAGGAGCTTATTTTCGACGATTAACTCTATTGTTCCAAGCTATTCAATTATCTGATTCAAAGAGGTATAAAGCCTATCTCATCAAATACATTTTCCCGAATTCTTCTTTGAAGTATTGGTCGGCTCCGGAATCACGGTGCTTGATGTCTTCACCGTTAATTTTGGCTTTTACGCGATACAGGTATACGCCATTCGCTAAAGGATCACCAAACTCATCTGTTCCATCCCAGGCGTATTCCGAAATGTTTCGCCCGATGTAAACCTGCCCAAGCTGGTCTTCGTTTATTTCGCGTATCACACGGCCTGAAACTGTCATGATCTGGATCAGCACATCTTCCGGTTCTTCACTTCCGGTGAGGGTAAACACAAAGCGGGTACTTGTAGAGAATGGATTCGGGTAATTCATCAAATATGTAATGGAGCTTTCCCGGATGATCTCAAATTTCACACGATATTCGTAATCGCCTGAAATATTTCCGCTTTTATCGGTTCCCTGAACCAATAGGGTATATGTACCGTTTTGCTGGAATGCCGCCGGGTAAACAATTTTGAATTTTTTTGTTTGTGCGTTGGCCAGATACCACTGCATGACAATGTTTCCCTGGTTGTCCATGAACGGAATGCGTGAAATGTTTCCGGAAGGATCAGTTATGTATATTCCAAAAAGAGTCGTGTCCATGTCGCTGTTCATTACGAGATATGGATTGTCGTCTTTCAATGAGATCACAATTTCACTTTCCGGGTCCACTATGTCGTTGTTCAAGATATGTCGTCCGTTGAAAGTAACGTCTAAAATCGGGTGTTCATCATCCGGATCGACCTGGATCGGGATATTCAGGAGATTGTTGAAATGGTATTGTTCCAACTGATCAGTAACATAAATGCTTCCGTTGATATATGGATTTACTTCCATCCAGAACCCGTTGTAGCCACCAAAATCCAAGGTTGTAAACGTAACTGTATCTCTGAATACCTCACCGCTTAAAAGCGCTTTCTGGCGTACATAAGGAATGGTATGCATTTGATGGTTCACGTCTTCCAAACGATAATTTATAAGAAGCGAATCCATATCGTAATCACTCACATTCACGATGTCGACTGCAAAATGTACTTGCTGACCTTCGTTTAGAGAATCAGGATGCGGGCTGATATAATAACCGGCGGTTCCATCTATTGCTGCTTCCGGAGCCGGTGAGTACAATACGTGTAATCGGTCTATTTGAGCAGGTGTGAAATTCGCTCCATCCTGGTTGTAAATATTCAAACGAATATATGGATAGGTGTTTGCGTCAACCACCGAATTCAGGTTCAGAAGTGAATCATCTGGTGTAAACGCAAGATCAACAGTGCTTTGAAGGGCCTGGTTGATATCGTAGCGTTCAATGCGTAAACGCACACTGTCAACAGGTGTAAGATCCAGTGAGTCGCGTTTCCAATATAGTGTTTGCCATTCAAAAGAAGGACCTATCAATGGTGTTTTTTCAATTCCGATATAATCCGATTCAAGAAAAGGAAATTCGACTAGTACATGTGATGAGAATGATGCCGATGAAATAGTATCCGGGTAATGTTTTTCAATTAAGGATGCAGGATCTCCCATTCGGAAAATCATGGCAAACGGTTTTTCCGGCTGGGAACTATTTACAAGTGTTGATCCAAGATCGGTAAACATGTTGTAGAGACTTGGTTGCATAGCCGTCCAGTTACTGTAAGCTGCTCCCGGAACTGAATAAATGGTTACTAAATGACCGTCTGGAATCTCGTTTTCTATCATGTTCTCGAAAGCGGCAAGTTCCGTTGGGCTATCTTGGTTAAATGCGAAATAAGCCTCGGGTCTTGAGTGAGAGTTATAGCCACCTTGAGTATTTCCGTTTCCGAAATCATGGTCCGGATTTTCAGTTCCATAAAAGGTATACCAAGGTAGGAGTGTTATTGGATCTAATACTCCTACATATATTCCGGGATGTGCACCTCCAAAAACCGTGGCATAATCAAAATAATTTCCAGGCCCGTCTATTCCCCACTGATTATCCCATGATTCATTATCGTATGCCATAGCGTACATAGTATGTGCCTGCCCGGGTAAAAACTCTCTGATTCGATCTGCTCTATTGTAGTGTACTACGCTAAAATCATTGTTCTTGAACTGGAAGAAATGATCTTGTCCCCAGCCGCGTTTTCCAGGAATATATTGAAACGAGAATTCAGACCACCGTAAAACAGAACTGTCCACTGCAACACGCCAGAAATAAACTGTACTGTCAGTACAAACCAATGGAAAGGATGCTCCGCTTGCGTTTTTCCATGAATTGAATGGAACTTCTTTAACTCCTCCTAATTCTGTTACGGAGAAACGTCTTAATTGCGGGCTATCATAAGTATCGGTAGTATCAAGTTCAAAGAGATAAGTGTTTTCATCAGCAATCGGGTTAATGGTTGAGGCTTTTACGGTAACTGTGTCATAGGGAACAACAGCGTAATTGTACGGCCAGATTGGATTAATTCCGCTGATGGGAATGAAGAAGTTGGATGTTGCCGTGTTATTGGTCACTTCTTCAAACTGCTCAGAATGAAAAGACGGAATATCTACTGAAACGGTAAACTGGTTAATCCCACCGCTGATTTCCGGCTGGAGCGGGAAACTTTTGGTAACGGTAGTGTCATAGTTCAAAGAGGGGATAAAGAAGTGATACACAGAGTCTATATTTGATCCGGGGAAATCTCTTCGAATCTCTACTGAAACAGAATCATAAATAGCTAGACCAATATTTCTTACAGTGAAAGTAAGCTCTATGCTGTCAACTGCCAGTGTAATATTGGATGGCGAAAAGGATAGGTCGGATTGTTCGATGGTAATCTCCGGTTCTTCCTGAAAATTGATTCGAAGCAGCGGATCACCGTTCAAAGCCATTTGATGGTAAGTAGATTCGTACAGGATGTTTTGATTTGGAAACTGCAAAGTCTTTATGCCCTGTTGTATCTGGTAGCCAAAAGATTTACCGTAATTTTTGTTCGAAAACTGGCGATACAATTCTGTAGAATATTCACGCAAATAAGTATCGAAACCCAATCCTACACTCGAGATAAACCCAATTGCCCCTTCCTGCGGGATATTTACAAATCGTTCGGATGTTGAGCTATTACCGGAAGCATATATATCGCCGTTATGACAGGAGTTTCCGATAACTACAGGGTACTTTCCTGTATTGTTCCAGTTGGAAGGCTCATCAATATTTATTTCAAAGCCGTTATTCGATTGCGCGGCATGGCCAAAAAAGTTCATGATTGAAACACCCGCTGCAATTTTTTCAGTAACACCTGCTACAACAGCTGGATCTAAGGGGTCGCTGGTTGATTTAAAGTAACTGGTAACGTTTCCGGCATAAAGCGAATCTTCCGCAATTGCCTTCATAGTGTTCATCCAGCTTTGGAAGTTTGTTTGCTGCTGTGTGGATGATCCGCCTACAAAATGCAGGATTTGTTTCTGTTGTGTCAGGTTTTCTTCAAAGTTCGAGGAATTTGGATTTTGATTATCCTCATATTGAATAACCTTCGCCAAATAATCTTCCAGCTCCTGGTTTGTTGCAATTGAAATTCGGCCTGTTGGAATGAGCGGTTCGTAAATCGTTGTTCCCAATCCGGATGTCAATGCATTATCAGAACCCGGGTATCCTAAACAAGGAACTTTGTTCTCTGCAGAAGCAGCAGGGTCAAAGCGGTGTACAAACGAATTAATTCCCTTACCGACTAAGAAAAGACCTGCCGGTTTAACAGTTGTATTGTTATAGAAATAATGCGCAAATCGTCTCGTTGCTCCGGGATGTAGCGGAACACCACCGCCAAATTGATCTGTAAGCTCAGAAAAAAGCGCCAAAACCGTTGGGAATGAACCGCCAGCTACAGATTCACGATACATTTTGT
>CAMLIF010000033.1 GCA_946479985.1 uncultured Flavobacteriales bacterium | reverse complement strand
TCACAGGAAGTGACTGGAGTTCAGACGTGTGCTCTTCCGATCTATTTTGAGAAAAACAAGAAACTTTCGAAATATCCGCTTTACCCGCAATTCGGAATTCACTGGAGCAGATATGGAGCAGGTCTGGCAGCTGATTCCGTGATTCGTTTTATTGAGCAGCAGCGAAAAATTGATATGCCCAATCTTGTCTGGAAAGATTTGAAAATGGCTTATCCTTTCGGAGGAGATATGGATATCCTGGCAGGAATGAACCTGCTGAAAAAATACAAAACTTTCCCAATGGCTTATCCGTTCAGTTATGTAACAGGAGGAAAGACGAAACCTTCCATTGTAATTATCACGGATAGTTATTATTGGGCGATGAATGATGTTAATTTTCCATCTGCGTTTAATCAGCATCATGTCTGGTATTATAACGAAGAGGTTTTCACAGGCAAGGATCTGCCTACCGTAAGAAAGGATACATTGAATTTAAAACAGGAAATAGAAGATCATGACATCTTTATGATTCTCAGCACCGATGCCAACTTACCCCGATTTGGCTTTGGTGTAATAGAAGAGTTGTATGATTATTTCCGAAGCCAAAAATGAAAGTTTGAAAAAGGTGTGAGAGGTAGGTTTTCCCTCCTTGAGGAGGGATAAAGGGAGGTGGCTGAGGATTACCAAAGTGGGAGACAAAGAATTTCCCTGGAAACAGATCTCATTTTCCAAATTTCTTCCTATCTTAAATAAATGAACCACTTCAATCATCACCACTACAACAAAAAACTCCGGGAATTTGTACGGGAACTCCGAACTGAGTCTGTGTCCAAAGCAGAGAAGGTATTATGGAAACGTCTTCTATCCCGAAAACAAACCGGAGAACGATTTTTACGCCAGCGGCCGATTCTTCATTTCATCGTGGACTTCTTTGCTCCGGAATTAAATCTCATTATTGAGATCGATGGTAATTCTCATTTCAACAAAGGAGATTATGACCGAATGCGTCAAGATAAATTGGAATCATTAGGCTATACAATTATTCGTTTCAGTGAAGGAGATGTCATAAATAATTTGGGTGAGGTGTCTACTCAGATTTATCATGTGATTGAATGTTTGAAAGAGAATGTGGATTAAAATTTCCTCCCTTGAGGCCTGCCTGTTTGCAGTCAGACAGGGAGGATAAAGGAGGGTGGCAGGGGATTGCCACTAAAAGATGTTCATGGAAAAATGGTTGATAACTGGGAGTAAGTTGTTTAACGGTCTATCTGAACTTAGTTTAATTTAGCAATCGAATTACTAATCATCCGAAATGAACAGATTTATATTAATTGGAAATGGATTTGATTTAGCCCATGGATTGAAAACAAGTTATTCTGACTTTATCTGTTGGTACTTGAAGAAGCATTTACTTTCTTCATTAGCTGAAAGGAGTAAGGAAATTGGCGACGAATTAATAACCTTTAACGCACACTGCAATCTTAAATTGTCAGATGAAGATGAAGGTTTTTTGGAAAAGTCATCCTTGCAAGACCTTAGAGAGTTAAAGTTTATTTCATGGGGATTCCAAGATGTCCAATATGAAATATCCTTTTTGGGAGGAGGTGTTTTTAATCGCTCAAGCTATCAAAAACCGGATATTCAGGTTTCATTTAAGTCGAAATTCCTCAAAGATGTTTTACGAGATCAAAATTGGACGGATATTGAACGGTTTTATTACGAAACACTAGTAACTTTTTTTAAAAAGTTTGTAGATAAATCAAAAGCTACCTACTCCGAATCCATTCGGAATCCTAAACTTCTTGAAGCTATTAATGCTCATAACCGAGAGTTTAATTTATTAAAGTCAGAACTAATTAAATACCTTACTGAAATAAATTCTAGTATTGAAAGAATTAATGAACTGAGTCCGCTCGAAAATCTTATGGATAGACTTTTTCAGGAACCAGATGAAGATTACTTGTCTAGATACATTAAATTGACAGCACCAAAAGAAAATGCGTTCAAACTTGTGAATACTACCTTCATTAATTTTAACTATACAAGTCTTCTTGAAAAATATTTAGCAAATAGGACGGTAAATCATATCCAAATTCATGGAGCCTATAAGAATTCTGATAAAGTAATCTTTGGATACGGAGATGACACGCATAAAGACTATCAAAATTTGGAAGATGCGGAAATAAACGAGTTGATGGAACATATGAAACCATTTTATTATCCGAATTCTAAAAAGTACATCAATCTCATTAATTCACTCGACGAAGATGACTACGAAGTGTGTGTGGTTGGTCATTCACTCGGATTGTCGGATCGAGTTCTATTAAAAACAATATTTGAGCATAAAAACTGCATGGCCATACGACTTTTTCACAGAGGTGATGAAAGTAGACAGGTTGTACAGAGGATAAACTTGTCAAGACATTTTACAGATAAACAGGCGATGAGAAGAAAGATGGTGGAATTTGATGCTCGGGATGTTATACCTCAGAATAAAGTGAAAAGCCACCTCCCTCAATCCCTCCCTGTCTGACTGCAAACAGGCAGGCTCAAGGAGGGAAGCTCTAATCAATCTTCGTTCTAGATATAGAGATATAGATTAATTTTCTTTCGGAAAATTGTCTGCCACCCCTCTCAATCTCCCCTCAAGGGGAGAAGTTAGAGACTTCTCCGAAATACAAAAAGATATAAACCAAAAACGCCTCTCCGTTATAGAAAGGCGTTTTATATTTTGAAAGACAATCAAAGTCCTTTGTGTACTAGTCTTTATTAAATCTTCACCAACTTTCTGGAAACAAACTCAGATGCGTTTCCTTTTACCTGGATCATATATGTTCCCGTTGCTTCGGTTCCGAGATCAATTGTTGTAGTTCCCTGAAATTTTCCTTCTTGAACAATTCTCCCACGCCCGTCAATGATGGTGTAAGAACAATTTTCTCCGGAAACGGAGGTAATGGTAAATGGTCCGTTTGCCGGATTTGGAGAAATAACAATGCTTTCAACTGCATCAGCTTCCTCAATTCCAACGGTAAAGTTTACATCGTGTACAATTCCCAAACTTTGATTGATGATCCAGTTGTTCGGATCGATTGAGATAATGTTCACGTAGTTCGCTGCATTAGGAATCAAAAACTGATTTTGAGTTCCGGTGATTTGAAAACGAATAGTCGTATCAGCGACTCCGCTTCGGTCGAATTTCAATTCCAGGTCATTTGTAAACAATGGCGTAACCGACGGTTTTGAAGTTTGTTCGTTAATTTCCAGCAGCATGTCGTTTCCTACAATATTCCAGCGAACGCCATATTTTGGAAATCCTTCACCGAAGTACCACTCGTCCATGTAGGCAGCGAAATCTATTCCGGTAACACCTTCTGCTACTTCAATGAAGTCTATCCCTGAAGCGGTTGAATCCGAGTAAATTTCCTGGTAATCCTGTAATGTTTGGAAGAACAAACTGTCGTTATCCATTAAAAAGCGCAGGGTGTGAATAATTGCAGCTCCTTTGTTATAGACTAATCTGCTTGAAAAAATAGCTCCGTCATCCAACGAATCTTCCACCCATACTGATCCGCCTGTTTGCGACATAATGTCTGTGTGACGATCTAACATATCATTGTCTTCATCGCCGGGATACAGTTCTTCGAGCATTAAATACTCAGCGTAAGAAGCAAACCCTTCGTTTACCCAGATATCCGCCCACGATTCGCAGGTTACATGATCACCGAACCATTGGTGCGCTAATTCGTGAGAAGTCAGCCCTGCATTGAAATAACCTTGTGTTGTCATGGTTTGATGTTCCATTCCACCGCTGATTGGGGCCATGCAATGTCCGTATTTCTGATCTGCAAAGGGATAAGGGCCGAATTGAACAGCATAAAGTTCAAGGAAATCAACTGTTTCGTCAATATCGTCCTGGAAATTTGGCAGCGTTCCCGGATTGTTATAAATGAAATTCTGAATGGTAACGGGCCCCGAACCAACTGGATTTGCAACCACGTTGTATTCGACGTATTCTGCAACTGCTACTGAAATCAGGTAATAATCAATCTTGTGGTTGTTGCGCCATTCAAAACGATGTGTTCCGTTTCCTAAATCAACAACCTGCTCCAGAACACCGTTCGATCCACCTTTACAAGCATTCGGAACTGTTAACCAAACTGCAGAACTGTCGGCTTTGTCGGTTAACGATTGTTTTACTGGAAACCACTCGTAGGCAACAAAAGATTCGGACAACGACCACGTTACCTGATTTCCCCATGAAGGAGAATTGTCGTTGGTCATTCCACCGCCGCCAAGCGGATTGGAAACAGCAGTTGGAGGAGTTCCATTGTAACTGACCTTAATCACGAAGTTCTCGCCGGTAGTTTTGTTTACCGGAACTTTCAAAGCTGTATTTGTTCTGTTGTATGTTACGGGAATACCGTCTACCGTAAGATTGGAAATTGTAAAAGTCGGGTAAAATTCCAATAAGGCAGAATCGAGATTTTCTCTGGCGTGGGCGTGAATTTCGGCGCTTCCTGACAAAGTTGTTGCCGTGTTGGTCATATTCAGATCCAGGAAGTAGTAATGAACATCGTAACGTTCTGTTTCTGCAATTTGAGCAATGGAAAATGTATTGCTTTTTGCATGCGGGCCTTTGTGGATCTTAGAATCTGCACAAGGGTGAATTTCTTTCTGGGCAAATAAAACGGAAGGGAGGAGGAATGATAGAAGCAGTCCGCCATAGCTGACGCTTCGTTGGAAAAGGAGAGTTTTTTTCATTATATAGTTTTAGAGGCAGAAAGATACAGCTTTTCCGGTTCTTAATTAAAGCTGGGAAATCAATAGTTTGTACAGGTGAAAAACCGGAGTGACTAACTTCTGTATTCGGTAGAATAAATTCAGTGTATTGGTTTGAAACGAAAAGGCATTGAAGATTGAGAAATTTCGGGTTGGTTTTCTTTACCTGAAGTAATATTACGTTAGGTTAACGAAGTTTTAATCTTAACATTACCAGTTAATTGGATTGATTTTTCTAAACCTTTTGTTCTATAGCACCTAACGTAATTTTGCGAAATTACTTTTTGGAAGTTTGGTGCTGTCTTCGCCGACAGATAATATGAGCATATTCGTGAAAAATTTTAAGTCAGCCCATCCTTGTCCAGCACCTTGATAAAATGAAATCCTTTCGGCGCGTAACCCTGATTGTAATAAAAACGATGAGCCTTGAAATTGGAAGTGTAAGCATCTAAAACCATGATGTGACATTTCATTTCTTCTGCCCTGATGCGTAAATAGTCTTCCATTAGTTTTCCTGCACCGGTTCCCTGCGCCGATTTCCGAACTACCACATTGTCGAGCTCAAGGTATAAACCGCACCACAGTTTTCTACCGATCCAATAACCGCTGACGGCAATGCATTCTCCGTCTTTAAAAACTCCGATCTGGTGATAATTATGAGGGACCATTTCTGTGAGCAATTCCAGGTAGTACTCAGCCGATAGATTAGGGTAAAGTTCCCGGAGAACTGAGAGGTGTTCCACCATTTCTTCCGGAGTTTGAAATTCTTTGATTTGCATGGAATAAAGATAATCAAAAGAAGATTTCAGGATGTGAGAAGCCGCTGCCGGTGAATGAAAGTTTGTTTCAGAAGTCTGTCTATCACCTTCCGGAGTTCGTCGCTCACCTTCCGGAGTCCATTGATTCCTTTCCGGAGTTCGGCGATCACCTTCTAAAGTTCGCGGATCGGTGTCCAGAGTGCGGAGAACACCTTCCAAAGTTCGTCTATCACCGTCATAAGTTCGCGGAACTGAGCTTAAAGTTCGTAGGAAATTCAATAAAGTTCAGCGAATCCGGATTATTTACCCAATAAATGGACGTTGAACAATTCGTAAATCCGTCTGTATTCATCTACCCAGGCCGGAGTGTAAGTAAATCCGTGTGTCTCGGTAGGGAAAACAGCCAGGGTGTAATTCGTCTTTCCTAATTCAATAAAGCGCTGATTTAAACGAATGATATCCTGGAACTGAACGTTGTCGTCGACCATTCCGTGAAGCATGAGCAACGGATCCTGTAGGTTCTGTGCGTAGTAGATCGGACTGCTGACCTCGTAAGCTTTCGGATCAGTTCCCGGGTAATTCAAAATGTTGCTGGTGTATTCGTGATTGTAGTGCGCCCAATCGGTAACAGAACGCAGCGCAGCACCACAGGCAAATGTTCCTGGGGTTTTCAATAATCCCATCAGGGTGATGAATCCGCCGTAACTTCCGCCGTAAATACCAACACGGGCAGAATCAATTCCCAGTTCTTTTACTAAATACTTTTTCGCGTCGATGTAGTCGTTCAGATCACGTTCACCCATGGAACGATAAATATCGGTCCGCCAGTTTCTGCCATAACCTTCACTTGCTCTGTAGTCAACATCCAGAACGGTGTAGCCTTCGGCAGCCAGTTTTTGGTGAAAAAGCATTTCGCGCTGGTAGTAACTCCAGTAATAATGAGCATTTTGCAAATATCCGGCGCCGTGAACGAACAAAACTGCGGCCCCGTTCGATTTTGCAGGTTTGTAGATTCGCGCATAAGCCAGTTGACCGTCGGAAGTTGGAATGGTAATGATCTCCGGTGTTTGTAGCGGCAACTTTTTGTAAGCTTCGGTTCCTGTTTTTACAATTGGGATGAGAACTGCTTTTTCCTTGTTAGCAGCGTAATATAATTCCCATGGTTGTGTAGTTGTCGATTTGCGGATCGCCCATTTGGTCTCGTCTGTAGAAAGTGTCCATTCAATTCCGAAATAACCTTCGAAAAGCGCAGTTATTTTCCCGGAAGCAACATCCAGTTTATAGCCGTTGCGAACCCCTGGATGGATTTTGTTTGCTAGGAACCAGATAGATTTTTTGTCGTGCGAAAGAATGGTTTCATACACTTCCCAATTCCCGGAAGTCAGTTGTTTTTTTGCCCCGGTTTTGGTGTTCAGCGAATACAG
Source organism: uncultured Flavobacteriales bacterium (assembly GCA_946479985.1). The sequence goes on along the minus strand of CAMLIF010000033.1, from coordinate 24,371 downwards.
GTGAGAATAACCGGTTTCTTCGCTTTGAAAATAACACACTTCGTTATTTAGCCAGCCAAGTGTTGCTATTTCTTCGTTCCAGCCTGAAATTCCAGGGCCGCCAATCCATGCTTCATCGTGCTGATGATTTAATTCTTTCAGTTTTCCGGTTTCGAAATCAAGTAGAACGATCCAGCGGTCTTTATTGTCATAAGTACGAATATCGATTAGAGCTGTGTTGTTTTGTTCGTTTGCAATTGGAGCGTGAATTGAGAGTTTTCTGTTTTCGGAGTAATGTTCGTCGGTATCGCCGTATTCTTTCAGATAAGCAGGTTTCTTTTTGATATCGGTTAATGTTGAAAAGGAAATGTAATAAACAGAATCGGTCAGTCGATTGTATATTCCTAGTTTATCGCTCGGATCATTATCGCTCACTTTTGGCCGGGCATTGCGTTTTTGGGTGATTCCATCTTCGGTAATGAAGACTTCGTAACCGGTCGGTTCGTCGTAACTGTCGCGGTGAACATTAAAACACACAAAATTCCCGTTCGGGCTCACAGTTGTATTCTGAATGCGTTCTGATTTTCCGAAATAGATTTCTGACGGAAAGCTGCGTTCTGTAGCATGATCCTCATTCCATTTTTGCTTTGCGTCCTGTAATTGAATGTAAGGAAACAATTCGCGCTGCTGTTTTTGTAAATAAGTAGAATCTGCTGAAGACTGAGAAGGTGGATTGTCCTGTCTGAAATTGGTGATTTGAGCGATTCCGGGAACCAACTCATTGTAACAGAAAATGTTTTGACCGATCTCAAAGAAAATGAGCTTTCCGTCAGTCGAACGCTGAACAGATCCAATTGTTTCAGAAGCCGAATAGATTGTGCGAGTTGTTTTCGTTTTATAGTCGTAACAATTCAGATTCCCGTTATCGTTATAGTAATAGTTCTGGAAGCGTTTCTGATTGTGAGAAGTAGTTGGTAAATGAACCAATTCATGATCTTTTATAGCCACTTGTTCAATTTCCGGATTCTCACTTCCTACCTTAAAGACATATGGAGAAGCTGCTAAATCTCCTGCTTTTTGATAAGAGAAAATAAGTGTGCTGTTGTCAACGCACCAGCGTGGTTCTTCCGGCATATACCCGGCAAACTCCGGCCCTTTCATGATTTCTTCCAATCGGAATTCCTGAGTATTGGCGATGTTCCAAAACGTGAGACAACTGAGTAAAATGAGATTACGGAACATACTATTTTGTTTTATACTTTTTATAAAAATTGCGGATCATGGATCGGATGGAAGGAAGGTCGTGCTGTTCCAGTAATTCGAGAACAGAGAAAACTTCCGTCAGCAATTCAGGATATTTTTTAAGGTAATGGAGTTCAATGTTTTTCAGCGCGTGAATGCGTAAAGCGGGTAAAGAATCCGTTTCTGCCAGGAAGAAGAAGAGCTTGTCCAGCAAATCAGTTCGTTCTGTCAGATCACCTTTAAAATGCCACAATACAGTACAGATATTTCGCTGAACGGTATGATTCTTCGTCTTCAGGAGAATTTCAATCAGGAAATCGCATTTTTCCCGGGTGAAATATGCAGGATACTTTTCAAAGAAATGAATGGCAATCCAGGAACTGTATTCCGGAAAAGGATAAGTTTCACTGGAAATTTCGTTAAAAACAGCATTCCGCAGCGAATCGTTTTCCACTAAAAGCGGAATGGTCTTTTTAAAATCGCGGTGAGATTTGAAATCAAGTAAGAAATCAGTTACAGAACTCATGAAGCGAAGATAATTGTTTGGATCAGAATAATTCTGCAGCAGCTTATTCGAATTTACATTTCGTAATTATCGAACAAGCCTTGAATCGATTCTAAAAACTCCAGACTCCACTCCAGGTTTCCCCTGTTTATCTTTAAATCGACCAATCGATCAACTTTTAATTTCAGTTCGTTTGCCATTTTTTTCTGTGTGCCGGTCAACGGAATCTTTTTACTCAGGTCCATCCCTCTGATACTTGGAAGAAAGAAGTTTTGAATGAAGGAAAGTGTTTCCAGGTCTTTCGCTGTTATTGGTTTAGTTTCGGAAATACCTTTCAGCATTTTCAGTGCTGTTGGAGTGTAAAGTTTCAATAACTCATCTAAATCAGAAGAAGAGGTTGCTTCAACGGCCGATTGATAAGAGCTTAACGTTCTTTGTTCATTCGCTTTAATGAGTTCATTCACGTTGATTTTCTGTTTGTATAGTTCATATAACTCAGTGTAACCGGGTAAGTCAGATGAGTGAGCGTATGCCAGAGTGAGTCCCCAGGAATCGAACATCCAAAGTTCGACCGGGCTCGAATTAACTGAAAATTGCATTGCCGGATTATTCAGATTGTTTTTAAAAATTTCAATGGTTTTTTCATCAATGTAACTCACTTCTTCAGCCGGGTTGAACTCGAAAATTGGTCCCCGGAAAGTGAAATGTCCCTTTACATCGAAATCTTCAAAAATAGTTGGGTGTGAAACATATATTTTACGATCCGGATTATTCGCGATCAGGTCTGTGAGTGCAACGTCCACCACGGATAGATAAGGTGATTCAACATAGAATGTAAACGGGGTTTCACCTCCTTCAAAAGAAAAAACTCCCGGAACCTCCGGATAATCGAACTCTGAATCTTTTGCCATTTCAGTCCGCAGCTCTTTCATCCATTCTTTGTAAGTTGGGATATCTAAGATTGATTCTTCAATACTGACTACGCCATTACTGAGCGATTTATGTTCATCAAGTGTGAGCGATAATTTTGCCGCACAGGTTTGTTTTGCATAATCAAAATACCACGAAGTGTATAAAAGCACCGAATGGATAACAGAAACATCTGTTCTATAGTTGAGTTTAGTCTGAACATACCAGATCGGATAGGAATCGTTATCGCCCTGGGGAATGAAAATACTTCCTGTTTCACAAGCGTCCAGTATTGCTTTGGCAGCAGCTGTTTCACTTTCCGAGAAGTGAACTCTGTCCAGGAAAGATTTTGCCAGCAACGGTTCTTTTACCACCGTTAATGTTTGATAGTAATGCATCAGGTCGTTGTTGATCTTCAGGTCAATATCTTCTATCAGACGGGGTTTGTAATCAGGATCATTTTTTTTGATCTGCTTATAATAACTCAAACTTTTCTCAGCCCGTTCGATAAACGAATTGATGCGCTCGGAGCCAACTTTTTCGTAATCGGGAGTTGGAAGATTCTTGGATTCTGAAATAATGGCTCCTGAAATATTCGGGTGAATGAAATTTGTTGCTTCAGTAGAATAGGCGCGTGCAAGCATTTCCAGTTCGTTGTTTTTTAAACTGATTTTACTTTCAAGGTATTTGATCAGATCTGTAGTGTAATTCTCATAGCCGAATAAATAATTGAAGTCGCAGTTTCCCTGCTTTTGCTTAATTCCTTCATGACCAAAGCTGATGTTTTCATCCATGGTTTGCCGATTGGAATACTTATCCAGGTCAATTGCCAGGTATTTCTTCGTAGCAGCATCCCAAAGCTTAACATATTCAACGTTGTCGTGTTTCGTGTCGTTGTATGCCACTACAATGAGGTAATAACCGTCCATTTTCTTTGCCAGCTCATAATAACAGTTGTCGCACGGAAAGTTCATCTGAGCATTCAAATGTTTGTAGACGGCTTCCAGCTGTGGAAAGTTTTCGGGCAGTTCCTGTGCGTTTACAAAAGATGGTAAGATCAGTAAAATCCAGAAGGTAAGAATGGTAAGCGATTTCATAGATTACGAATGTAAAATAAAAATCAGGCAATTCATTGCGATAAACGATTGGAATAAGCATTTACTGTTTAAATTTACTTCAAATTTTTTCCATGAAACAAGCATCATACTCCGTTGAAGAACGCTTTCTTCGTTATGTTCAAATTGATACTCAGTCAGATCCTGAAGCTACACGTTTTCCATCTACGGAAAAACAAAAAGATTTGTCGAAAGTATTGGTAGAAGAATTAAAAGCTATTGGAGTTACGGATGCTGAAATGGATGAATGGGGCTATGTTTACGCAACTATTCCTGCTACATCAGACAAACCGAATATTCCAACTATTTGTTTTTGCTCGCACATGGACACCGCGCCTGATTGTTCCGGAACAAATGTGAAACCAATCGTTCATAGAAATTATACCGGCGAGCCGATCGTTTTACCGGAAGATCCGTCGCAGGTTATCACAACAGAAAAACATCCGTATCTAAAAGAACGAATAGGTGATGATATCATTACCGCTTCCGGAACAACGCTTTTGGGCGCTGACGATAAAGCTGGTGTGGCAATTATTATGGATCTGGCAGAACAGCTGATCAAAAATCCGCAGATTCCTCATGGAAAAATCCGCATTTTGTTTACACCTGACGAAGAAGTTGGTCGTGGTGTAGAACAGATAGATATGCAGCGCCTGAATGCACATTATGGCTATACACTTGATTCGGGAGAATTGGGAGCAATTGAAGACGAATCGTTTTCTGCAGATGCTATGACTTTTGTTATTACAGGAGTGAGCGCCCATCCGGGTTATGCGAAAGGGAAAATGGTTCATGCAATGAAAGTTGCGAGTGCTTTTGTAAACTCATTACCGTTGAACGAATGGTGTCCGGAAGCCACGCAGGACCGGGAAGGATTTGTACATCCGACTTCTGTTTCAGGCGGACTGGAAGAAACAACCGTTTCATTTATCATTCGCGATCACATTACAGGCAAACTGGCAGAACATGAAGCTCGTTTGGAAGGCATTCTGAAAGAAACAATCGCCAAATTTCCGGGAGCAGCCTATACTTCGAAAGTAACGGAGCAATACAGAAACATGAAGGAAGTGATCAGCAAAGTTCCGTTCGTGACAGATTACGCCATCGAAGCAATGAAAAAAGCCGGAATTACTCCGAAACCAACTATTATCCGCGGTGGAACGGATGGTTCGCGCTTATCGTTTATGGGATTGCCTTGCCCGAATGTTTTCACCGGAGAAATGGGGATCCACAGCCGCCAGGAATATGTGAGTATTCAGGACATGCAGAAAGCAGTTGATACGTTGATTGAACTGGTTCAGATTTGGGAAAAGCACAATAGTCAAAGACATTAATTTCAAATAAAGATGAATACCGTACAGATTCCAATTGACAGACAAACCTGGGAAGGTGAAATTGCTGCCTATTGGTTCGAAGATGGTTATTTGGTTTCGCTGTCGAAAAGTGTAAAGCGAACGGTAGAACTGATCAAAGGAAATGTTGCTTTGGTAAAAGAGATTACGGGCAACAAACCGGTTCCATTGCTGATTTATTTGAGCGATTCTCCCGTTCCGGACAAAGAAACCCGGAAGTTCTCATCGGAAATGGTTCCTGAAATCTATTCGGCTATGGCCATGGTTTCAAAACCGGGATTGTCTCAACTGATTATGAAAATGGTCTTTGCGTTAAAGAAACCGCCAATCCCGATGAAAAGCTTTTCGAATGGGGAAGATGCGAAAGTCTGGTTGAAGCAGTTTACGACTTAATTGTACTCTGGTAGCGTGAGACTACGAAGTTCCCAAGCCACAAAGATGCCTTTGCGTTTTAGTCCTGGTCCAGGAGTTGGTTATTCTTTGCTTTTGACGAAATAAACATCAGCCAGCAAAGCATGATGTAAATAATCATGTGTGCGAGATAAACTATTGACGAATCCAAATCAAGAAAATCAAATAATTCCTTTAAGAGCAAGCCACGTGGTGTTCCGGATCGATGGAATAGAAACGCATCACGTGTTGCCTGGACCGAAAATAAGGTAAAAACTAAAAGAACGAAGATCTTAATTCCTTTGGTGTTTATAAAGACGAGAAAAGTTGTTACAAGTAAAATCCATTCAAAGGGAGAAAGACTGAAACGTAATTCTGCTCTATGGTAAAAGCGGTTTAAAGTATTTATGAAAAAAGCCAGACCGAAGAAAAACGCCAAAACGATTTTCACCTGGAACAGTAGTTTTTGAAAGAGGGAATATTTTTTCAAAGTTCGATTTGCAAGTTGTTGTTTAGACCACGAAGTTAGCTGTTCAAGGTCTTCTGCCGTTCATGTACCAAAATCCCCAATCAAAGATTTCGTATTCTTCATTGAGGATTTTTATTTCATCAAATGTGATTTCCCAGTGTCCTTCCCAACGATTCTTTTCTATACTAAAATAACCATCATATACTACGGTATGTCCTCTTTCCTGCCGATCAATAATGGTTATTCCATCTTCCAGTTCTTCAAACTTGAACGGATACTGTTTAAAAAAACTTATGTGATCGCCATCTATAAAACCTTTTACGGAAGCGGTTTCGCCGGACAGTTTAGTGAATTCTTCTTCTATAGCAATACCGTGAAAACTTCCTTCGTTATACTGAACCTTTAATTCAAAATCGAATGAATCTTCAATAGGAAAGCCTTCTTCATATGCGTATTTTCCTTTCCATGAATAGTGTTTCTCAATATGTTGACCTAAACTAAAATTGTCCATTACGTTTAGTTGTTTGATTTCACAAAAGTCAGAACTCTTGCGGTTGTTTTCATTCCGTTGAGGGTAAATCTTTGTGCGCTGCCTGAAAAAGCAAAGAAAAGACATGTTAGTGTGATGAGGCGTTTCATAATTCAAATGTAATCTATCTCAAGTAGTTTATCAGTTTGTTGCTGTGGTGATAATAAGTGTATCTTAATAAAGGCTAGTCTGGTGGGTTAGCCTAATAATCTGCGAATCTGTGGGAAAGTTTGACGCCGATTGTTTAATTTCACTCATCAAAACTCACTCATGCAAATCAAGGATCTCTTTTTACTTCGTCCCGACATCACTTTTCTCAATTTCGGATCATTCGGTGCTTCGCCGAAACCTATTTTTGAAGAATATCAGCGTCTGCAGCTGGAATTGGAAAAAGATCCGGTAGAGTTTATCGTAAATACCGGTCCGGCCTTGCTGAAAGAGAGTAGAAATGCATTGGCAAAGTTCATCGATTGCGACAGCGAAGACCTGATCTTTGTTCAGAATCCGACCTACGCGGTGAACGTGGTGGCGAAGAACTTTTCTTTGAAACCGGGCGATGAGGTGCTCTCGACGAACATCGAATATGGTGCCTGCGACAGAACCTGGAAATTTTACTGCCAGGAAAAAGGAGCGAAGTATGTCCGCCAGCCTATTACTTTGCCGTTGACTACGAAGGAGAAATTCCTGGAAGATTTCTGGAAAGGTGCAAGTGAGAAAACGAAGCTGATCTTTATCAGTCAAATTACTTCGCCAACGGGAATTATTCTGCCGGTAGCAGAGATCTGTACAGAAGCAAAAAAACGCGGAATTCCTGTTTATATTGATGGAGCACACGTTCCGGCACATATTGATTTATCGATCCGGAACCTGGATCCGGATTATTACACCGGAGCTTGCCACAAATGGATGATGACTTCGAAAGGATCGTCGTTTTTGTATGTGAAGAAAGAACATCAATTGGCTTTAGATCCGTTGATCGTAAGCTGGGGCTATGAAGCCGCTTATCCAAGCAATTCTCAGTTGTACGATTATCATCAGTTCAACGGGACTAGAGATTTTACAGCGTATTTGACCATTCCTGCTTCAATTGAATTCATGAGGCAATACAACTGGAAAAAGGTTTCTGAAGAAAGTAAAGCAATGGTTTTAAAATGGCTTCCGCGCTTCTGTGCAATTGCCGGATCAGAACCTTTGGCACCTTTGACAAGTGAGTTTTTCGGACAGATGGGAAGCATTCCGGTTAAAACCAATAATCCGATGGAATTGAAACGCGAATTGCGCGAGAAATACAAGATCGAGATTCCTGTTATGCCTGAGAATGATAAAGTATACTTACGTTTTTCAATAAACGGATTCACAACCGAGGAAGATATGAGAACCCTGGAAGCTGCGATGATTGAATTAAAACAACAAGGAAAGATCTGATGGAAAAGCATATTATTTTAATCGGATTTATGGGCAGCGGGAAAAGTACCGTTGGTAAAGAACTGGCAAAACAACTGAACGTATCGTTTGTAGATTCAGATGAGCTGATCGAAAAACAACAGGGGAAATCCATTTCTCAAATCTTTGATGAATCGGGTGAGGAAGCTTTCCGTAAAATGGAGCAGGATTTCATTGCTACGCTGCCGGATTTGGAACCAGGCGTAGTTTCCGTTGGAGGCGGTATGCCGTGTTTTGAAGATAACATGGACAGATTAAAGGCAAATGGAAAAGTCTTTTATCTGAATACATCTTTGATGACGTTGACCCAACGATTAATGAACGACAGGGAGAACAGACCACTGCTGGCAAACCTTTCGCAGAATGAGCTGTCGACCTACGTTTTCGAATTATTGACCAACAGAACGGCGTTTTACCGCAAAGCCCATGTGATTATTCCGAATGAAGGAAAAGATTATTTGAAGACCGTTGATGAGATAATGAAGTATCTGAATTGAAAATTATCTTTGGAAACACATAGGAACATAGAAAACATAGTCACATAGTTTATGAGTTTTTAGTCATTTTAGATATGGTTTTGTGTTCAACTTAGTTCCATGTCACTTTCGATATAATCCTGAATCTTCACACCACTGCGTTCACGATCAATCAGTTTAACATTCGGCTCTATCTAAAGCTATGTATCTATGTGTCTCCCTATGTTAAACTATGTGTTTAATCTTCTTCAATTCCAAAAAAGTTCACTTTATTCCCCGTCACCTCCATTTTCAGGAAATAGTAATAAAGCGAGGTGTGTCCGACCATGATAAAAAACAAGATTTTGTCGAAAGTCGTTGTGTCTTTTGCCCAATAACCGAATCCGAGCATAAACCACATAAGCAGAAGATAAACTGCGCATCCGCCAAGATAGGCATAGATAAACTGCATTTTTTTGCGGTAAAGCAGAACAAGTCCGATAAAAACCACCAGCCAGCAAACAATAGATGCTGTATGAAAAGCCGAAAGTCTATCAGCAAAAACATAAGGTTCAAACCCTAATTCCTTTCCCCTGTTTTCTATGAGCTGCGTAACATCGATCTTCTTGGTTTCCTTGATCCAGCCGCGGCTGTTTATCACAATCATTCCTAGAATTGACCAAAGGAAAAAGATAAACCAGGTAAGAAGCGCGAAGAAAAAACTGATTTTGGTGTACGTATCAGGAGCTTTTGTTCCGAAAACCAGATTTCGAAGTCGAATCAATATCGGAAGCGGACTGTTTAAATGTGCTTCTAATTGTTCTTTAATCTCTTGTCTTGTTTTTCCTTCTCCCACGGTTTAAAATTACATATTTTTGTTCCCAATCTTTGGCGTTAACCGGAGATATAAACAGGAAGTTTTGACTTTTTATGAATAGAGTAGACCGTTTGTTTGGAATTGTTACCTTATTGCAATCGCGTAAGTATGTTGCCGGTGAGCAAATTGCGGAAAAATTCGACATTTCTGTGCGGACGGTTTACCGCGATATAAAAGCCATAGGTGAAGCCGGAATTCCGGTAAGTTTTAATCCGAACAAAGGTTATTTCATTGTTCCCGGTTATTTTACTCCACCCGTTTCATTTACGCTGGAGGAAGCTAATTCACTCTTGTTATCCCAAACATTGATTGGTGGATTTGGAGATAAGGAAGTTCATGAACATTTTTCGTCTGCATTAACCAAAGTGCGTTCTGTTTTGCGACAGGTGGAAAAAGAAAAAGTGGATATACTTGATCAGAGTATCCGCATGCAGCTCCCTGCCCGGTTGAGCCCGGAATATTCTTATTTGTCTGATATTCAGATTGCCATTTCGAATCGGAAACAAATTGAATTGAACTACGGAAACCTGAAAGGTGAAGATTCTGTTCGGGTTGTGGAACCTATTGGTCTGGTCTTTTACGCGTTTTCATGGCATTTGATTGCCTATTGTCATTTGAGAAAAGAGTACCGCGATTTCAAATTGCTTCGTATCAAAGAATTGAAATTGACCGGGAACGAATTCCGGATCAAAAAGCATATTGCCTTGGGAGAGTACGCTTTGCCGGTTGACTATTAATCAGAAAAATCCTATTCCGAATCGTATGTGCGTGTTTTTATTTTTTCCAGGGAAATCGATTTTTCCTTGCTAAGGATTTCCATTTTGGATTTAGAAACGCTTTGAATAATTATTTTTTCGTCTGCGGCCTTATCACTTTTTATAATTACCTCGTTCGTTTCAGCATTAAAATACCATTTTCCCGATTTGATCCTTTTACTTTCAGTGTCTTCACTGTATGTCTTATGATCGCTGGTGAATGTTACAATTTTTTCACCTTTTTCTGAGCTGTTTCCCCTCGCCACTTTTGTCACTTTCCAGCTTCCAATGAGGTCGTTCTCGTCAATTGAGGTTTGAAATGAAAATAGTAGCCCTGTTAAAGCAATAAGAATGGTAGTGATAAAGAAGTTTTTCATTGGAAGTTGTTTGAGGTAAAATTATCAATATAAATGAATCAAAAGGATTACAAATCATTTCCAATCACAAGTTTTCGCTTGATAATTAATATTTTTTTACGCTCGTTTTCGCACTGCCATAGGGTTGACACTCGCCCGTTGTTTCTTTGTTGAAAGTTTAAATAAAATCAATGATTATGGAACGCAAAGAACAATTAATTCAGCAATTGCAGGAAGAAGCAAAAACATCAAAACAATTCATCGAAGTTTTCCCTTTCGACCAAAAAGATTTTAAGGTTCATGAAAAAAGTATGAGCGCCTACAACATTTTCCTGCATGTTATAGAATTGCCGCTTTGGGCAGAAATGACTGTTACAACTTCGGAACTCGATTTCGAGAAGAATCCATACAATCCGAAAGATTTGAGTACAAAAGAAGAAGCTTTAGCTTATTTCGATGAATGTGTTGCAAAAGGAGTTGCTGCTTTGGAATCGGCAGAAGATTCTGAATTTGACAAACCGTGGACCTTGCGATCGGGCGATATGATTTTCTCAACAAGACCAAAGGAAGCTGTTATCCGAATGGCACACAACCAAACAGTTCATCACCGCGCTCAATTGGGGGTGAATTACCGATTACTTGGAATTCCTGTCCCGCAGAGTTATGGTCCAACTGCTGATTTCCCGAATTTTGGATAAGCTGGCTATTTATATTTCAAATGGATTGTTCGATTTGTTGGATAATCCATTTGTTATTCTGATACTGCTGTTTTTTTTGAGTGAGTGATGAAATGGGTTTTCTGATGTTTAAATGCACTGAATAGTGTAATAGACTTGTAACCCACTAAAACTGGACTTTCTACATAATTTTATAAATTTATAAAAATGTGAGGATTTCGAATTTTGAAAAGGAGGAAGAGTATTGATCAATCTTTCACATTTGAGTTTGACATTTCAAATTACATCCTACTTTTGCAGTCATGCAAATTCAGGAAAACCTTCTTCCATATCTCAATGAATCCAAAAACATCGATTTCAAATCGGAAGCCTTCATTGAATTCATGGAGAAAGCTGGTCTTTCCGGCAATTCAAAAGCTAAAGCATTGCAATGGTATCTTTTTGTACGGGATGCTTTTTTGTATGATCCGTATCACCTCGATTTGCGGAGTTCATCATTAACAGTTTCACACATTGTTTCAAAGAAAAGAGCCTGGTGTGTAGAGAAAGCACTGGTTTTTACGGCAGGATGCAGAGCAATGGGAATTCCGGCCCGTTTGGGATTCGGGATCGTTCAGAATCATTTGGGAGCGGATCAGCTGGAACACTACCTGCAGCGCAAAGAAATTGTTTTTCACGGCTATGCAGAAGTTTTTTTGAATGGAAAATGGGTGAAATGCACTCCTGCTTTTGACCGGCGTATTTGTGCCATAAGCAAGATCGAACCGCTCAGCTGGAATGGAGAAGACGACTCGTTGTTTCAGGCTTTCTCTGGTGACAACAAATTCATGGAGTACCTTCATTTCTATGGCGAATTTGCCGAAATCCCGTTTGAATTAATGTATACTGAAATGGAAAAACATTATCCGCATTTATTCAACAGCCCAATCAACACCAAAGCCTTCTCCTTTCAATTTTAATTAGCGTAAAGCGATTTGGGTGCTGAGCGGAGTCGAAGCACGTAAATAGCTTACGTCCTTTATGTTGAAAATTTGCATTCAACTGTTGATTAATATATAATCAAAACGAGACTTATAACTAATCATTATTGTAGTTTTGTAAGACCGACGAAGTGAATAAAGCAAACCGTACAGACTTTGGAAACAGTCTTCGATTCAACTCGTCTCTTTACATAAAATCGATATGCAGTCGACAAACCCGCGAAATAGCGGACAGGAATTTTATTGACTAAAAATTACGAGAGATGGACGAACAATCGCGCTCTATAGTTCACATGGATTTGGATACATTCTTTGTTTCTTGTGAACGACGATTAGACAGCAGATTAGAAGGAAAGCCTATTCTTATTGGCGGAACTTCCGATCGGGGAGTAGTGGCCTCCTGCAGCTACGAAGCGCGTGCTTTTGGAATTCATTCGGCAATGCCAATGAAAATGGCCAGGGAGCGTTGTCCGGAAGCAATTATAATTAAAGGAAATACGACCGTTTACAGCGAACAATCAAAAATTGTGACGGAAATTATTCGTGAAACAGCTCCTGTAGTCGAAAAATCTTCCATTGATGAGTTTTACCTCGATCTGTCAGGAATGGATAAATTCTTTGGCTGCTACAAATATGCAGGCGAGCTGCGGGAACGGATTATTAAAGAAACAGGTTTGCCTATTTCGTTTGGATTATCGGCAAATAAAACGGTTTCAAAAATTGCAACGGGAGAAATAAAGCCAAACAATGCACAGCAGATTCTTCTGGGAACGGAGCGTTCGTTTTTAAGTCCGCTTTCGGTTCGTAAAATTCCGATGGTTGGTTTAAAAACGTATCAAACACTCTGCGATCTCGGATTAAAGCGTATTGCCACTATCCAGGAAATGCCGCTCGGATTGATGGAAGATGTGCTGGGACAGAATGGGGCTTCTATCTGGCGAAAAGCGCAGGGAATTGATAACAGCCCGGTGATTGAATACAACGAACGAAAATCGATTTCTACTGAGCGGACGTTTGATAAAGACACCATTGATGTTACCAAACTCAAATCTATTATGCTTGCAATGGCTGAAAACCTGGCGTTTCAATTGCGGAGAGGTGAAAAAGTATCGGGTTGTATTACCGTAAAAGTGCGCTATTCCGATTTTCAAACTACGACGCTTCAAAAACGAATTCCCTATTCGGCTGCCGATCATGAGATCATCCCGATTGTGATGGAACTCTTTGAGCGATTGTATGATCGGAGAGTCCTGGTGCGTTTAATTGGCGTTCGGTTTAGCGAATTGGTCAACGGTTATCAGCAGCTGAGGTTGTTCGACGATAATTCGGACCGGTTAGTGAAACTGTATAATGCCATGGATACAATCCGCGATCGTTTTGGGGACAGAGCGGTGTTTCGGGCTATGGGAATTCAGGCACGAACAATCGGACATTTTAATCCGTTCAATGGCGAAGCACCAATGTTACTGGCCAATCGTCGTGTTTGAGGATTTTCATCTCTCTTGCCAGTTCGAGTACCTCATTTGCTTCAGGCGAGGATCTGAATATTAAATCAAAAACATCAGCAGAATGCTCAACACTCACTCTTCTTTCAGTTTCAAGTACGGAATGGTTTCGCCGGAAGATATCGTTCAAACAGGAATGGATAAGGGGTATGAGCGTATTGCGCTTACAGATATCAACAATACTTCCGGGGTTCTGAATTTTGTCCGGGAAAGTCAGAAACAAAACCGCGTTCCGGTAGTTGGTGTCGATTTCAGAAATGGAGCTTCATGCTGCTATGTCGTTATTGCAAAGAACAACGAAGGTTTTCATGAGATCAACAGTCATTTAACAGCTCACCTTCACCGGGAAAATTCATTTGCAGCACACGCGCCATGTTTTCAGAATTGCTTTGTTATTTATCCCTGGGGAAAAGAACCTGGAAAACTGAGAGATTACGAGTTTGTGGGAGTCGGAATTCATCAGTTGAACCGGTTTCACATGCATTCAGATAAGCAATCGGATAAATTTCTGGCGCTTCATTCCATAACTTTTCGCACAAAGCGCGATTTTAATACCCATCGTTTGCTGCGTGCTATAGATCAGAATGTATTGCTTTCCAAACTTCCGAAATCAGAAGAGAGCAGGGAAGACGCACTTTTTCTCTCCTATGAAGAAATGAGAGATGCGTATGCCGCATTTCCGGAACTTATACAACGTGCAGAAAAACTGCTGAGTCAATGTGCGGTTGAGTTTAATTTCGACAAATCCACTAATTCCCAGAACATTGTCAGTTATACAAAATCGCTTGAAGAAGACCTGGAATTGGTCCGAAAACTCTGCTATGAAGGCCTGGAAGCGCGTTACGGGAAATCAACAGAAGAAATTGTAGAACGGATAGAACGGGAAATTGAGGTCATTTTCCAAAAGGGTTATTTATCCTATTTTTTAGTCGCCTGGGACATTGTTAAATACGCCGGAAGTAAAGGCTATTTCTATGTAGGAAGAGGAAGCGGTGCCAATAGTATTGTAGCTTATTTATTGAAAATAACAGATGTTGATCCGCTGGAACTGGATTTGTATTTCGAACGGTTCATCAACTTATACAGGGAAAACCCACCTGATTTCGACATTGATTTTTCCTGGAAAGACCGTGATGATGTGATGCGTTACATTTTTGAAACATATAAGAATTCAGCTTTGGTATGTACTTACAATACCTTTCAAGCCAGAGCTACCATTCGTGAATTGGGAAAAGTATTCGGTCTTCCCAAGTCGGAAATAGATGCGCTGGATAAAGACCGGGTTGACACTGAATCGTTGGATCAAATGCAGCAATTGGTGTTTAAATACAGTAAGCAAATTGCCGGACTTCCTTCCCATCTCAGTGTTCATGCGGGTGGAATCATAGTAAGCGAACAACCGGTTACGTATTTTACCAGCACGTTTTTAACGTCGAAAAGTTTTCCTACAACTCAGTTTTCCATGATCGAAGCAGAAGATGTGGGCTTGTATAAGTTCGATATTCTTTCTCAGCGTGGATTAGGTAAAATTCGTGATACACTGGACATTATTGCCTACAATCAACCGGATAATCCACCGCACGATATTCATGATGTCAGAAGATTTATTGTAGATGATAAGATCAATAAATTGCTGAGCGAAGCCCGGGCTGTGGGTTGTTTTTATGTAGAGTCGCCCGCAATGCGCATGCTGATGATAAAACTCCGAACTAGCAGTTACCTCGGACTTGTTGCTGCCAGCTCCATTATTCGTCCGGGCGTTGCTTCTTCAGGAATGATGCGGGAATACATATTGCGGCACCGTGACCCGGAACGGATTAAACAGGCTCACCCGAAATTGCTGGAAATTATGGAAGATACCTACGGTGTAATGGTTTACCAGGAAGATGTGATCAAAGTAGCCAATCATTATGGTGGATTGAGCTTAGCCGAATCTGACGTTCTCCGGCGGGGAATGTCAGGTAAATACAGAGGCCGGGAAGAGTTTTTACGTGTTGAAGCGCAATTTTTCAGGAATTGTAAGGAATTTGGTTATCCGGATGCAGATGTGAAAGCTATTTGGTTTCAGATAGAGAGTTTTGCCGGATATGCTTTTTCGAAAGGACATTCAGCTTCCTACGCAGTTGAAAGTTACCAGTGTTTATACCTGAAAGCTTATTATCCGCTTGAATATATGGTGGCTACAATGAACAATTTCGGAGGGTTTTATTCAACGGAAGTGTATATGCGGGAAGCTCAAAAATTAGGCGCAACAGTTGAACCGCCCTGTATTAATAAAAGCTTCAGCGAAACTACCATCTATGGAAAAATGATCAGCCTGGGATTTCAGCATGTAAACGAATTGGAAAAGAACAGTATTCAACTGGTATTGGAAGAGCGCCAAAGCGGCGGGCCTTATTTATGTTTAAAGGATTTCCTTCGTCGTGTAAGAATTCCATTGGAACAATTGGTGCTGTTAATTCGTGTAGGTGCACTCCGGGAATTCGGACTGCCGAAAAAAGAATTGTTGTGGAGTGTTCATCTGCATTATTCCAAAACGAAAGTGAAGGTGCTGCATCCCTTGCTTTTTGTAGAAGAGCAACAGCAGAATTATACACTTCCCGGTTTGGAAGAAGAAGATATGGAACTTGTTTTTGATCAATTTGAATTATTCGGTTTCCCGCTTTGCAATCCATTCGACCTGTTGGAAAACACAATCGAAGATACTATTACAGCAAAGAATCTTCCTGAGTTTGAAAATCAAACAATTGTTGTTTACGGCTATTTTGTTACAGCGAAAAAAGTGAAAAGTGCCAAAGGATATACAGTCCATTTCGGAACATTACTGGACCGTGACGGCGAGCAGCTGGACACTGTTCATTTTCAGGAAGCGGCCTATCGTTTTCCTTATCGTGGGAAAGGAATTTATGCAGTTCATGGAAAAGTAGTATGCGAATTCGGTCATTATACCATTGAAGTTGTTCAGGTTGAAAAACTTCCTTATTGCAAAGATCCGAGATACAGCGATTAATTAAATTAGTAGCTTTAAGAAACAATAATTCATCACTGAAATGCCGGTAATTGAACTCGAAACACGAATTAAAGCTCCGATAAAAGTCTGTTTCGACCTTTCTACAAGTATAGATCTGCACATTCTGTCGACCGGAAAAACAAGAGAAAAGGCAATTGCAGGCAGAACTTCCGGGCTCATTCAATTGGACGAAACGGTAACCTGGGAAGCTACACATTTCTGGATCCGGCAAACATTAACATCTAAGATCACGGCGCACAAAAGCCCGTACTATTTCAGAGACGAACAATTGGAAGGAGCTTTTAAGAAAATTGAACACGATCATTTCTTTGTTCAGGACGGAGAATTTGTTCTTATGAAAGACCGGTTCGAGTTTGAATCTCCGTGCGGTATTTTAGGTAAATGCTTCAATGTATTGGTATTAAAACGTTATTTACGCAAATTTTTAATCGCTCGAAATCAGCATATCAAAACGGAGGCAGAGTCTCGGTAAGTGTCCTGCTAAAATGATTTAGTTTTATATTTAACATTTCGTTATTATTCGGTTATATACTTTTCGTTTTCATCAACAGGCAACTCAATTGTTTTAAATTCGTCTTCAAATTGAATTAGTAAAATAATTCAACACACTATATTATTACTACTACGTATGAAACTACTATTACTGGCTTCAATGGTTACGACTATTGGAATAACCGGAACATGTGCACACACGCACACGTTGCCTGTTAAGAACACACTCTCCATTTATTCGGGAGATTCCCTTTCTGTAGATTCTATTCAACAATTATATGCCCGAATAGACACGTTATCCATTTTTGAACTGAAGAAATGGCGTGAATCCTACATCTACAAGAACAGAACCGAGCCTTCTGCCCGGAACAAGGAGATCCTTTTGTATATCGAAGAACGAATGAAAACCGTGAAATGAAAAAGTTCGTTTATCTACTCGTTTTTCTTCTGATAGGATTTTCAGGACAAACACAACCCCCTTGCGGATCGAATCCCGCAGCCGGAAATACCTGTGCAACAGCTACTCCAATTTGCGAGTTAAATGGTTATTGCGGAAATACATCATCGTCGTACACCGCCAATTCATGGAGCCAATCATGTGGTTTCCTCGGATTAAGTGATTGCGGGTTATCCGGCGAATTTTGCGGCTCTATTGAAAATAACTCTTTTTTGACTTTCGTTGCTTCATCATCTTCTATTTCCTTTGATGTTTGGGTTTTCAACTCCACTTATGGCGACGGAATTCAAATCATGATTTTTTCGGCAACAAATTGCTCAGGAACTGTCACGTCTTATTATTGTGATGAGCTAGCACCTTCTGCAGGTTCTCAAAACGTTTCTGCAAGCGGATTAACCCCCGGAAATACTTACTATATCATGATCGATGGATTTGCAGGCGATGTTTGTGATTACATTTTCGCTGCAAATACAGGGGTTTCTATTCCGGTAGATGTGAATCCGGCAACAGCGTCTATTTGTGGGGGTGACCAGGTGGTCCTAACAGCAACGGGTGGAAACGGAACCTATACATGGAATGCTTCACCAAACTTAAGTGGAACAACCGGTTCAACCGTTACTGCAACTCCGCCGTCAACTCCTGGAACGTATACGTACACAGTTAACTCGGCTACCGGAAATCCGCTATGCCCGTCATCAGCAACTGCAACCGCAACGATTACGGTAACTTCCTGCGGAGGATGTACGGTAACAGCCGGAAATAGCGGAGATGTTTGCCAGGGAACGGCTACTTTTGATTTAACGGCAACAAATGTGGCAGGAGCAACCTGGGCATGGACAGGCCCGGGCGGTTTTACTTCTACGGACCAAAATCCGATGAATGTTCCGGTTCCGGCTGCTGCAGGTTCATACACGTATACTGTAACAGCAACAGATGCAGGTGTTCCGTGTACTTCTACAACAACCATTGTGGTTAATCCGTCTCCTGTAATCAATGCGCCAACAACCAATTTGTGTATTGGAGCTACAACTACTCTAACCAGTCCTGATACACCTGATCCGGCAGCTCCATGGGTTTCTTCGAATCCTGCAGCAGCAACAATTACAAGCGGAGGATTGGTTACAGGAGTTTCCGCGGGAACAACAACCATTACTTACACAACTTCTTCAGGATGCAGTCAAACGCAGACAATAACCGTGCTGGCACCGCCAGTTGCAAACGCCGGAGCAGATCTTTCACTTTGTGTGAATGCAACAACCGGTAATCAACTCGGACAAGCACCTGTTGCAGGAAACTCTTATTTGTGGACTCCCGGAACTGGATTAAGTGACGCAACAATTGCAAATCCAACATGTACAGCAAGTACATCCGGAACAACTAATTATACACTAACTGTAACAATAGCAGGAGGTTGTACTTCCACCGATAATGTTTCCGTGACTGTTCTTCCGAATCCAACGGTTTCTTTTTTGAGCGATGTAACTACAGGCTGTAATCCGCAAACTATTACGTTTACCAATACAAGTCCTGGTTCTTCCAATTGTGTCTGGAATTTTCAAGGGTATCCGTCTCAAAACGGTTGTGGCAGTGTTACTAATTTGTATGACACTCCGGGAACCTTTGACGTTGGATTAACTATTACCGATGCCAATGGTTGTACCAATTCGCTTACAAATGTTGGAATGATAACAATTTTCCCCAGACCTGATGCTGACTTTTCAGTTTCCCCAACAGAAGCCAGCCTGATGGACCCGCATTTTGAATTCACCAATTCTTCCACGGATGCATTAAATTATTTCTGGACTTTTGGAGACGGTACCAGTTCCAATGTAACAAATCCGACACATACTTATATTCAGGCCCCGGGATCTTACCAGGTAATGCTTTACGCAAACTCGGGTCCGTGTATAGATTCTGCCTGGGTGACAATAGGTGTAAAGGATGAATTGATTTATTATGTCCCGAATACTTTTACTCCTGACGGAGATGAGCACAATAATGTTTTTCTACCGATTTTCAATCAGGGATTCGACATTCAGTCATATACCATGCTTATTTTCAATCGTTGGGGAGAAGTATTGTTTGAGACACACAACCTGGATGTTGGCTGGGATGGTTACTATAAAACACAACTCTGCAAAGAAGGCGATTATGTATATAAGATCGTGATAAAACATCAACGAGCCGATAATCGCATTGAAGTGATTGGTCATTTTACGTTGTTGAAGTAAATGTGAGATAAATGATTCAGTAAAGGTTCAGTCTTCGGATTGGACCTTTTTCTTTTTCTTTAAAAAAAACGTCTAATCGTCTAAAAAAAAACACTTGGATCTAAATCATCTTTTTCACTATCTTAAATAGAAAAAGAATTTATGCATCTAGAATTAATCAATCAGAAGATCCACCAGATCAGAGAACAGAAGGTTATGCTGGATTACGATCTGGCAGAATTGTACCAGGTTGAAACCCGGGTTTTAAAACAAGCTGTAAGAAGGAATTTAGATAGGTTCCCAGAAGATTTTATGTTTGAGTTGACTTCGGAGGAAAATAATTTTCTAAGATCACAATCTGTGATCTTAGAAAAAGGGCGAGGAACGTTTTCAAAATATTTGCCCTTCGCATTTACGGAGCAAGGAGTGGCCATGTTGTCAAGTGTTTTAAAAAGTAAAACAGCGATACAGGCGAATATTTCAATCATGCGGGCGTTTGTAACAATCCGCCAAATTGCATTTACGAACCGGGAATTGTCGCTAAAACTGAATGATCTGGAAAAACAATACAATCAACAATTCGAAGATGTTTTCGAAGTACTCGATTTTCTGGTGAAAAAGAACCAACTCACTTGTGAACAGGAACAGAGGCCCAGAATAGGGTTTAGTCAGAACGTCTAATAAGGGGAGATTTAACTATGTGGTATCACAATTTGTAATACCAGACTTTCTTTTTCAGACCTATTCATTACTCCTCAAACTTTCCCTGTCTTTTTCATCTCTTAAGATCAATCTCAGGGAACTGTCGCCGGTTAAATATCTCCATGCCCAGTTGAAAAACACTACAATTTTATTTCTGATACTCAAAATAAGCATCAGGTGAAGTACCATCCAGACCATCCAGGCAAAATAGCCCTGAAAATTCATAAACGGCAATTCAACAACCGCCTTGTGTTTTCCGATTGTTGCCATTGATCCTTTGTCTTTGTACTCAAAAGGTTTCTGTTCTTCGCCTTTCCATTTCCGTAAAAAGTTCCTTGCCAGCATTTTCCCCTGGTTAATAGCTACATTGGCCAGCTGCGGATGCCCCTGCTTGAATTTCTCCGTTTCCATGTAGGAAATATCGCCAATTGCATAGATGTCGGGATAGCCCTGAACTTGAGAATAACGGTTAACTGTATAGCGTGAACGGACCATAGTCGCATTTTCCAATCCCGGAATTACATTTCCTGTAACCCCGGCAGCCCAAATAACCGTTTGGGTAGGAATGATTTCGCCGCTTTTGAGTCTCAGATCATGGCCATCGTAGTTTTCAACTACCGTAGATGTCCGAACTTCAACACCTAATTCTTCCAGGTACTTTCTTGACCATTTTCTTGAAGCATCGCCCATAGAGTTCAATGTGTGTTCACTGCCTTCTAAAAGCGTAATCTGTAACTTCGAAAAATCATATTGCGGATAATCTCTGGGCAAAACATTTCGTTTCATTTCAGCGAAAGCTCCCGAAAGTTCAACGCCGGTAGGACCGGCACCAACAATTACGAGATTCATTAATTCTTCCCGTTCCTTTTCATCAACAAACATGATCTTCTCAAATTTGGCGAGAATACTGTTTCGAATATGGGTTGTTTGCTGAGTGGTTTTCATAGCCAGAGAGTATCGCGCAATGTCCTGGTTCCCGAAGAAGTTTGTGCGACAACCTGTAGCAATGACCAACTCATCATAATCGAGTTTTCCCATGCTTGTTTCAATCAAATGCTCTTCCGGCTTAATAGCAGTTACAGTTGCATAACGAAATTCTACATTTTTAGATCGTTTGAACAATGCCCTGAAGGGAAAAGAAATACTGGAAGGCTCAAGTCGCGCGCTGGCAACCTGGTAGAAGAGTGGTTGAAACATGTGATGATTTTGCTTGTCAACCAACACCACATGACAGTTCGTTTTTTTGAGTTTCCTTGCAAGATTTAATCCTGCAAAGCCACCGCCGATGATAACTATCTTTTTTCGTTCCATGCCTTGAAGTTAAGCATGAATATACCCTCATTGTTCTCTTGATGCATGATTTTTAAGGATTATTATGTTTTGTTTTTTAACAAGTCGTGAATAATATTTCACACAAAAAAGACTAACTTCGAATCCAACTTTAATACATCTTATGAAATCAATTTTCCTATCCTGTGCGCTCATTTTGGGATTCGCATTCGGTGTTTCTGCACAATCTAAATCTGACAAAGACCTTGCGCGTGAAAAAGGCAGAGAAGCTATTCGTTTAATGGATGATGGCGACTTTGAAAAAAGCATCAAACTGCTTGAAGAAGCTCAAAAACTCGATCCGAAAGATTACAACTATCCTTATGAATTAGGATATGCGTATTATTCACAGCAGGACTATAAAAAAGCTTTAAAGTATTTCCAGAGTTGCCTGAAACTGGAGAAATCTTCTGATCAGATATATCAAATGATCGGAAATACACAAGATATTTTGGGTGACCGGGATGCTGCAATTGGAACCTACGAAGCAGGATTGAAAAAGTGTCCTAATTCCGGCAACCTGCATTTAGAGATGGGAAACATGTTCCTTATTAAAGAAGAATACAATGAAGCTTTGGGCTGGTATGAAAAAGGAATCCGGGTTGAACCTAATTTTGCTTCGAATTACTACTGGGCGTCGAAATTGTACTGTCATTCTGATCAGGAAGTTTATGGTATGATCTACGGCGAAATCTTTCTGCTGAAGGAGCCCGGCACAAAACGCACTTCCGAAATCAGCAAATTGATGTTCGATACCTACAAATCACAAATTACTTTTCCGTCAGACTCATCCTACTCTGTGAGTTTTTGTTCAAACACCGTTAACATTAACGTTTCCAGCGCAAAAGATCTGGAAAACTTTAAATTGCCGTTTGGTCTGGTTGCTTATGAACCTACTTTATCTCTTGCCTGTATCGGACAAAAAGAAATCTCTATAGCTTCTTTGAATCAAATCAGAGCTTCATTTGTAGATACTTATTTCCAAATGAAACACAATGAGAATTATCCTGTTGTATTATTCGATTACCAAAACGAAGCAAAGAAGGCCGGGCATTTTGAAGCATATAACTACTGGGCACTGAGTAGTGGTAATATGGAAGAATTTAACGCATGGAAGGAGAAAAATACTGAGAAATGGGAAGCATTTGCAAAGTGGTTCAATGATAATCGATTGACGATTAAGGATCAGGATGCTTTCTATTCGTCGAAATTCTAGTTTCCCCGGTTTGATTCATTTCCTTTATGCGAACAATACTCTTCTTTTGTCTTTTCCCTTTATTTTCTTTCGCTCAATACGATGGAAACACAACTTTAACTTATCCCGAGTTAATTACACAGTATCAAAAATGGGATCTGGAGCATGAGGAAATAGCGCTGTTTAATATGGGAATGTCGGATACTGAATTCCCGTTGTACGTTTGTTTGATCAATGCAGGATCAGATTCTTTGAAAGCTTTTGATAAGGCGAAAAACCAAACAACGCTCCTGGTTAACAATGCCATTCATCCCGGTGAACCGGATGGTGTAAATGCCTGTTTGATCTGGATTCAAAACTGGATTAAAGCCGGGAAGAAAACCGAAGATCTGCCGGTAATTGCCATTATTCCTGCTTATAATGTTGGCGGAATGTTTAACAGGTCCGGTACCTCGCGTGCAAACCAGGATGGACCGGAAGAGTACGGTTTCAGGGGAAATGCCCAAAACCTCGACCTGAACCGTGATTTCATTAAAATGGATTCTGAAAACGCGAAAACCTTTGCCCGAATTTATCACGCGCTCAATCCGGATGTGTTTGTAGATAATCACGTTTCAAACGGTGCCGATTACCAATATACACTCACACTGATTTCCAGCTTGAAAGCGCGGCTTGCTCCCTCAATCAATGAAATTACGTACAATTCTTTCCTGCCGCATTTAACCACCACTTTAAAGAAAAAGAAATGGGATTGGTGTCCGTATGTGGATACCAAAGGCGAAACTCCGGATTCCGGCCTGGTCGCTTTTAACGATTTACCGCGCTATGCAATGGGCTACGCTTCGTTGTTTAATACAATCAGTTTTACGGTTGAAACACACATGCTCAAACCATTTCCCGAAAGAGTACAGGCAAATCTGGCTTTCCTGGAGGTATTGATCGACTGGACGAATACCAATTCCATTGAAATTGAAAATGCCCGTAAACGTGCAGTTGCCTATAGCTGGAGTCAGAATACCTGGTTTTATAATTTCTCTCCGAATAACGATTTCTCATGGATAGATTTCAAAGGCTATACAGCAATTCACAAAACAAGTGAGGTAACAGGACTAGAACGTTTGTACTACGATAGAAACCAGCCGTACAATCGGAAAATTAAGTTCTATGACACGTATGAATCTACTGATTTTGCGCGTTCTCCCAAGGCGTATATTATTTCTGCAGAAGCAAGAGAAATTATAGATTACCTGAAACGGAACGGAGTAGAAATGACTCCTGTTAGCGCTGATTCTCTGAATGTTTATTCTTTGCGGATTCAAAGTTATGAATCGGGTAAAAAGCCTTATGAAGGGCATTACCTGCACTCTAAAGTGAAGTGCAGTGAATTGCAGGAGAAAATGGCATTTCCGAAAGGCAG
>CAMLIF010000032.1 GCA_946479985.1 uncultured Flavobacteriales bacterium | reverse complement strand
TTATTGATAATCTGGTTAAATCCGCAAGTTGCGAAGTCGGCAAACTGCATTTCAACAACGGCTTTCATTCCGCTGATCGAAAGCCCTAATCCTGCTCCTACAATGGCTGATTCACAAATCGGTGTATTTCGCACTCTTTCTTTCCCGAATTGTTCTACAAAACCTTCTGTTACCTTAAAAACACCGCCGTATTCGGCAATGTCTTGCCCCATAATAACCAGTTCCGGGTATTTTTCCATCGATTGACGAAGCGAATCGGAAATAGAATCAATTAATCGCTTTTCCGTTTTAGCCGGTGTAGCCGGTGCGATTACTTCCTGGGTAAATGGTGCGTAAACATCGTTTAATTCGGTTTCCATGTTTACTTCAACCGGACCTTCGGCAAATGCGATATCTAATCCTTTCTGAATTTCATTTTTGATTTCTGCCCGAACGGCTTCTTTCATTTCGTCAGTAAGAATTCCGATTTCTTCCAAATACAATTCGTAGTTGGCAACAGGATCTTTTTCGCTCCATTTTTCCTGCAAGCCTTCCGGATAATATTTTGTTCCCGAAGCTTCTTCATGACCACGCATGCGGAAAGTCATGCATTCCAATAGGAATGGACGTGGTTTTTGGCGAATTGATTCAGCTATTTTACGAATAGTGCGGATTACTTCCAAAATGTTGTTTCCGTCAACCTGGAAAGCATCCATTCCGTAACCAATTCCTTTATCGATAAATTGTTTACAGTTAAATTGTTCATTTGACGGAGTTGATAATCCCCAGCAATTATTTTCTACAGTGAAAATAACTGGTAATTGCCATACTGCAGCAACATTTAATGATTCGTGAAAATCGCCTTCTGAAGCACCTCCGTCGCCGGTAAAAACGATGGTAGCCTGTTTATTGTCCTTTAATTTATTCGCAAGTGCAATTCCATCTGCAATACCTAGTTGCGGGCCAAGATGCGAGATCATGCCAACAATATTATAATCCTTCGCCCCGAAATGGAAAGAACGGTCGCGGCCTTTCGTGAATCCGGATAGTTTACCCTGAAATTGTGCGAAAAGTCGTTCCAAAGGAATTCCTCTGGTTGTAAAAATCCCCAAATTTCGGTGCATCGGAAGAATAAACTCTTCTGACTTCATTGCTAATGCGGTACCAACAGAGATTCCTTCTTGTCCCCAACCCGAAAACCACTTGGTTATTTTACCCTGGCGAAGAAGGATGAGCATTTTTTCTTCGATTAGTCGTGGCTTTACAAGTGCTTTGTAAATGCTGATTAATTCTTCGTTTTCAAAACCTTCACGGTTGAACTCAATACTCCTGCTTTTTAAGGTAACTTCCATAACTTATTTGTTGATGCAAAATTAGTTTAATTGGAAGTCTAATCGGTCAATTCCGGAAATAATATTTTGTTTTATACAACAAAAAGGAGGTAATGAGTTAATAATTAAACACACGACTCAGGTTCGTCGACACCTTGCTAAATTGATTTTTCAGTCAGTTTACGCGTGCTTTTTTAGTTGTTGTAAACACTTGGTTTTAATGTATTTGAGTGAGGCATGTGAATTACCTTGGTTTTTAGTTTAAGTTTGTAGCGACTACATTACAAACTACTATGAAAAGGCTGCTGCTTATTACCGTTTCATTAATCTGTGTTACCAACTATGCTCAGGGTCGATTGATTATGACCGGGTCATCTTATGTTGTGATTGATAATTCAGCGAAACTGGTAATTGAAAACCCTGCTACAAATGCAATTACAAATTCAGGATCTGGCGGGATTATGACCGAAAGCGAATTTGATCAGGTAGTTTGGAACGTTGGGGCGAATGCGGGTTCTTATACCATGCCCTTTGTTTCCCAGGCAGCAATTACGCAAATTCCTTTTACTGCAAACATTAGCGGTGCCGGTTCCGGATCAGGGCAAATCTGGTTTTCCACATATCCCGGCGCAACCTGGGATAACAATATTTACCGCCCGTCGGATGTAACACACATGTTCGATTTCAATACCAATTCAGTCAATAATTCCAATCATGTAATTGACCGATTTTGGATAGTAGATGCTATCGGGTACGGAACCAAACCCAATGCAACATTCACATTTACTTATCGTGATTCAGAACATCTGCAGGTTGGAAATACTATTATAGAATCAGATTTGGGGGCGCAGCGCTTTCATCCCGGACCGAATATCTGGGGAGATTACATGCCGCAGGGAACAACCAATGCTGCTACAAATCAGACTTCCGGAGTTCCGGTTGTTCCGGCAGATTTCTGGCGCTCCTGGACTTTGAGTGAAATTACAAATCCGCTTTCTGTTGAGTTGACGTACTTCAAAGGAACCTGTAACGGAGAATCATTCATTTTTAATTGGCAAACATTGAACGAGTCGAACATTGACCGATTCGAAATAGAATATCTAAACGGTTCAAACTTTGAGGTTTTTGCGCTGGTTTCTGCCCAGGGAGGAAATGGAGTTACAGACTATTCATACGAATCGAATAATGTTAGGAACGGAGTTTTCCGGTTGGTTGAAATAACAAGTGATGGTGAACGGATAATCAAATCTTCTCTTCAAACGAATTGCAGCAGCTCGGAAACTTTTGTGTCTTTTGATAATAGCACCAATACTTTGTTCCTTCAGTTCGACGGATTGTCTAGCGGGCCGGAAACACTTGAAATTTTCGATGCTTCAGGGCGGATTGTATTTAAAACAGATGTTGAGCTTCAGATGGGAGTAAATTCTTTATCGATCCCGAATTTACAATTCAGTCATGGATTCTATTCAGTTAGAATGAAGAACGGATCGGAATATATTTCAGAACAAATAATTAAAGCGAACTAATACACTACAATAAATTTCCATACAATGAAAAAATTACTACTCTCTATCGGTGTTTTACTATCCTGTCAGGCGATTGCACAAAATGTTGGAATTAACAGTACGGGAGCAGCGCCGGTAAATTCTGCGGCTTTAGATGTAGATATGGCAAACAAAGGAATTTTAATTCCGCGTGTAGCTCTTACAACAACTGCAGCTTTTGCTCCGGTAACTGGTACGGCCACAACTTCTTTAATGGTTTATAATACAGCTACTGCCGGCGTTTCGCCTAACAATGTTACTCCTGGTTATTATTACTGGGATGGTGCCCAGTGGGTGCGTCTGTTATCAGGTGCAGCAAGCACTGATTGGATTGTTGGAACTTCCGCTGCTACAGTAAATACTCCTGCTGCCACAGGTTTTTTCGGTACAAGTTCTAATCAGCATGTAGATTTGGTGACTAATGGAACAGTACGCGGACGATTGTCTAATCTGGGAGAATTCTTTGTTGGAACAACCAATACTACCCTTACAGGCGATTTAATGAATGGTGTTGGTAATGCAACGTTTCCATGGGCAGTAAATGGTTACACCACACAGAATGGTGGAGCAATTTACGGATCCGTTCAGTCGGGTACAACCAACTTTTCATCTGTTCAGGCTGAACATTTCTCATCCGGAACCGGTTCGGCTGTTTATGGTGCGAATGCGACATCAAGCACAAATGCCGGCGTTTCAGCCGTGAATGGTTCGTATCAGGGAGCTGCAGTAAATGGAGGCTATGGAGTACTTGGTTATAATGCCGTTACAACTGGTAATCAGCGCATTGGTGTTATGGGTCAGTATAACGGGTCAGCTTATGGTATTGGTGTTTATGGTATTGGATTTGGTGGTGGAATTGTTACTGGCAACGTAGATGCAGCTGTTATCGGGTGGCGAGCCAATAATTCTAATTACAGTGGGTATTTTAATGGAAATCACGTTATTGCAAATGGTACAAAATCAGCTTCGGTTGGTACTGAATGGGGAAATCAATTGTTATATGTTACCGAATCACCGGAAGTATGGTTTGAAGATATTGGAAGGGGGACACTTGTAAACGGTCAGGTTACTATTGAACTGGACTCTATTTTCCGCCAGGTTACATTTATTGATGAAGAGCATCCGATTCATGTTTTTATTCAACTTGAAGGCGACTGTAACGATGTGTATGTTGTGCCCGGAACAGCTTCTTTTCAGGTGAAAGAGAAGAATGGCGGATCAAGTAATGTTAGTTTTTCGTACCGCGTAATGGCCAAACGTGTTCATTTTCAGGATCACAGATATGGAAGCGATCCTGTTTGGGGCGCGGGGGATACACGTCCGTATATGGAGTACTCGGTTCCTCCGAAAGTTGATTATGATGAAAATGTACAGCTGCAGGAGGAAAAACGTAGAAATTGGAAACAAGGAGCTACACCTGAAGGCTTTATTAATTATGAAGTTATTCAAAAAGCGGCAAGCGAAAATAATCAAACCAGAAATCCGCAATTGAAGCCGTAAGAAAATATTGATTCAACTGATCAGGTTGTTCAACGGATGTTGGACAGCCTTTTTTTTTGTCTATTGCCTGCCTTTTAAAACTGTGCTTTCAAATAAGCTGAGAATTCTGCTCTCAAATAAACCGTTTGAACTTTTCATGCTTAAGTTCCGTGCAAAAGAAAGCCCATTCGTTAGAACGAATGGGCTTGAGGATATTATAAATTCGGAACCGGATTAAACCAATCCCTGATCAATCATTGAATCTGCTACTTTCACAAAACCTGCGATATTCGCACCCTTGACGTAGTCAACATGTCCGTCAGCTTCCGTTCCGAATTTCACACATGCTTCGTGGATTGAAACCATGATACCGTGCAATTTAGCGTCTACTTCTTCAGCAGTCCAGCTTAAACGTAAAGAGTTTTGAGACATTTCCAATCCTGAAGTTGCCACACCACCTGCGTTAGAAGCTTTTCCTGGTGAGAACAATACTTTCGCAGCCTGGAATGCACTGATTGCTTCTGGTGTAGAAGGCATGTTTGCTCCTTCAGCAACACATTTTACACCGTTTGAAATCAATACTTTTGCTTCGTCTCCGTTCAATTCATTTTGAGTAGCACAAGGCAATGCGATATCGGCTTTTACTTCCCATGGACGTTTTCCTGCAACAAATTGTGCAGAAGGGTATTTTGCCACATATTCTTCAATACGACCACGCTTAACGTTTTTCAGCTCCATAACAAAAGCTAATTTGGCTGCGTCAATACCTTCGGCATCATAAATGTATCCTGATGAATCGGACAATGTAACAACCTTTCCTCCTAATTGAGTTGCTTTTTCACAAGCATATTGAGCAACATTTCCTGAACCCGATACAACAACAATTTTACCAAGGAAAGAATCCTCTTTAGTTGCAAGCATTTCTTTTGCGAAATATACAGTTCCGTATCCTGTAGCTTCCGGACGAATCAAAGATCCACCCCAGTTACGGGCCTTACCGGTTAAAACACCTGTAAATTCATTGCGAATGCGTTTGTACTGTCCGAACATGTAACCGATCTCACGACCCCCAACACCGATATCTCCGGCAGGTACATCTGTATCAGCACCGATATGGCGACAAAGCTCAGTCATAAAAGATTGACAGAACTTCATTACTTCGTTATCAGATTTTCCTTTCGGATCGAAATCAGAACCTCCTTTACCACCCCCCATTGGAAGTGTAGTTAATGAGTTTTTGAAAATTTGCTCGAATCCTAAGAATTTTAAAATTGAAAGATTTACAGAAGGGTGGAAACGAAGTCCTCCTTTGTACGGCCCGATCGCAGAGTTAAATTCTACTCGGTAACCACGATTCACCTGAATCTCTCCTTTGTCATCCAACCAAGGAACACGGAACAAAATTGTTCTTTCCGGTTCTACGATACGATCCAAAATTTTAGCGGTCTTGTATTTTGGGTGTTCTTCCATAAACGGAATAACTGCCTCAGCAACTTCATGAACAGCTTGCAAAAATTCAGCTTCATGACCGTTGGTTGCTTTTACTTTTTCCATAAAAGCGTCAATCTGTGCTTGGTATTTACTTGACATTTATATTTAATTTTAATAATGACTGAGCAAATGTAGTATTTTTTTAATCTCACGGATTGATCGGCTTTGGATAGTTTTAATGAGTTTTTAACCAGTAGGAATTCAATTATGATGAAAGAGCTTCATGAAGATTTATCACTAAAGCCCTTATTGTGTTAAAAATAATACGACATTAATACGGATTGCGGTGAAAACCGGGACAACAAGTTAAGTAAATTACTATTAGAGCTGCTGTATAACTGATGATTAGCATCTAAATACTTCAACGCAAAGACAGTTTCTATTATCTTTGTACTAATTCAAATTATAAAGCAACCCTAACTTTTAATTTGCGTTTTGGCAATACAGAGTTTACAATTATGAAAAAAATATTTACACTCCTTGTAGGATTAGTTGCAGTCACATCGATGAATGCACAAGTGTCGGTTTGTTTAGGAACAGATGCTACAGTATGTCAGGGTCAGACCGTTACTATTACTGACTGTGGTTCAGGAAGTGGTGGTGGAGGTTTAAACCTCAATAATCCAGGTTCAGTTTCGTTAGGTGATGATAACTGGAGTGGTGTTATTCCAATGGGCTTCACATTTAATTTTTATGGTTCCAACTTTTCAAACTGTATCATCGGTTCGAATGGTTTGATTTCATTTAATACAGCTCAGGCAAACGGATACTGTCCATGGTCTTTGAACTCGTCGCAAACTTTGCCTAACATGTCGCTTAGCCAGTGTTTTAATGCTGCTATGTTGTGTTATGGTGATTTATACCCGACCGGTGCAACTAGCGGACCTGTTCAATACCAAACATTAGGGACTGCGCCTAACAGAAAATTCGTTGTATTGTACAATAGTGTTACAATGTATAGTTGTACAAGCCAATGTGTATACGCAGGAATCGTTTTTTATGAAACTTCAAACATCATTGAAATGTTCATCGGTTCTAAAACGGTATGTTCCACATGGAATGGTGGTGTAGCTGTGCAGGGTACTGAAAACAACAGTGGATCAGTTGCTCATATCACTCCGGGAAGAAACATGACTGTTTGGACAGCAACTTCTGACGGTAAACGCTGGACTCCAACATCTCCTTCAAATACAAACTCTTATACGATTTCAACTATTCCTTATACTGCAATTACTGCACCTGGTGGGGCTACTCAATGGCACAGTACTTTAAATCAAAACTTCCCATACAACGGTGGAGTCTTAACTATTAACACTCCTCCTCCGGGAACTACAGGATATTTTCTTACCGGAAGTTCTTGTGGTGTAGCAACGGGTGCGGTTAGTGATACAACCTGGATTACTCGTGTGAGTGTTGCCGGTAATGCAACAGCTACTACTGACTACTGTAATGGTGGAAGTGGAACAGCAACTGCAAATGTAACCAGTACAACAGGCGGACCATTCACCTTTTTATGGTCTCCGGGTGGACAAACAACACAAACAGCAACTAATCTTGTTGCCGGGCCTTACACATGTACAATTACGAACGCTGCAGGATGTACAGCAAACGTGAACGTAACTGTGCCTAATGCACTTGCAACTTTCAACGGTACAACAACTCAGGTAACTTGTCCTGGCGGTTCTGATGGTACTGCAACTGCTTCAACAACTGCAGCCGGAACAATTACTTACAGCTGGGATGATCCGGCGAATCAAACAACTGCCACTGCAACTGGATTAGCAGCGGGTGTGTACAATTGTACTGTATCTTCTACTAACGGTTGTACAGATGTTGTTACAGTAACAGTTACTGAAATACCAGGTATGAACGTGATCATTGCAGGACAAACAGATGTTTCTTGTAATAGTGGTTCAGATGGTATGGCAGCCTTGCAGGTAACGGGAGGAACTCCCAACTACTCTTATGTTTGGGCTGGTTCAAGTTCTACCGCTCAAGCTGCAAACGACTTAAATGTTGGTCCTCACCTGGTAACTATTACCGATCAAAATGGTTGTGTAATTACAACTACAGTTACAATGAATGAGCCTGCTCCTTTAGCAATTACAAGTGTTACTCCTGACATGTTCTTATGTCCTGAGAGCTCTACTATGCTTACAGCAACAGGATCAGGAGGTAGTACAGCATATACATATTCATGGACTGAAAACGGTACTGCTATCGGAACAGGGCAGTCAATCACTGTTGATCCGTCTACTGATATCACACAATATTGTGTTACTTTGTCGGAACAATGTGGATCACCTACAGATAACGAATGTATGACAATTACATTCCCGGTTGCTGTGGAACCGTTATTCGCTCCGAATGTAACTACGCAATGTGTACCTGGTGATTTTACTTTCATCAATAACTCTACAAACCAGTCTTCAATTGCAACAATGAATGTTGAGTTTGGTGACGGAACATCTGAATTGTATACCGGACCTACAGGCTTTGATCACCAATACCCGAATAGCGGAATTTACGATATGACAGTAACAGTTACTTCCGTTGACGGTTGTATTACAGTTGGTAACTTCCCTGGAATTGTTCAGGTAGTTGATAACCCGGTGGCGAGCTTTGCTTTCTCTGCTAATCCAACTACGTTCTATGAAACAACGGTTGTTGGTCAGGATCAAAGTACGCCAGGAGTGGTTTCATGGACGTGGTCAGCTCCTGGAGCAACACCATCTTCAAGTACTCAGGAAAATCCAACATTTACCTTCCCTGAAGGTGTAGTAGGAAATTACCCGGTACAGTTGGTTGTTGTATCCGAAGTGGGATGTGTCGATACTGTTGAATTCACATTACAAGTAGTGAGTGATATCATTTTCTACGCTCCGAATACATTTACTCCTGATGGAGATGAATTCAACCAAACATGGGGATTCTTTGTAGACGGAATTGATGAGTTTGACTTCGAACTGATTATTTTCAACCGTTGGGGAGAAATTATCTGGGAAACACACGATGTTAACGCTAGATGGGATGGAACTTACCACGGTCAGGTTGCACCTCAGGGAGCTTACAACTGGGTTGCCCGAGTTAAAAATAAATACGATGATAGCAAAGAAGAATTCCAGGGTTCTATGTCTATTCAACGTTAATAATTGATCCGATTATTAAGAAAAGGACCAGCGGAGGCTGGTCCTTTTTTCGTTTTCGGGATTTTACCAGGGTGCATTATGACATAGCTGAAAGTTTAAAACTGTAATTTTAACGCCTATGAAAAGAATACTGTTTTTAAACGTTCTATTGCTCTCATTGAACTCTTTGGCACAAGCAAACTGGAAAGACACTTCTGAATTCTCTCTTCCGGAACTGAAAAAGAATTTGAATCAATCAGGCACACATTACCTGAAAGGAAGTTTTCTTGCTCAAACCTGGGCACGTTATTCAGATTTAAACCCGGGATCTGCCATTGATGGATTTGATGCCGGTTCCTCGCGAGGTGATATTGGAATTCGCCGCCTGAGAATACAATTTTTCGGGCAGTTGACGGATCGGATCTTTTTTTATACGCAATTCGGACAGAATAATCTCACTAGTTTGCAGCCACGACATACCGGATCTTTTTTTCATGATGCAGTTACGGAATATAAAGTCTTACCACAATTACAGATTGGTGGAGGATTGACAGCATGGAGTGGGATGTCTCGCTTTTCGGCACCTTCTGTTGCAAACATTCTCGGAGCAGATGCACCCCTGTATCAGCAGGTAACCAATGGAGTGAATGACCAGTTTGCCCGGAAATTATCGCTCTACGCAAAGGGTGAAATTGTGCGATTGCAATACAGAGTTGCACTTTCCAATCCTTTTACGGTAAAGAATAGTACTGTTGCCGTTTCTGGTATCTCGTCTGCATCTAATTTTAGTCTGGAACCACCGAAAATGCAAACATCCGGTTACCTTGTCTGGCAGTTTAAGGAGAAGGAAAGTTATACTGTTCCTTATTTGAACGGAACGTATTATGGAAAGAAAAAGGTATTGAATATAGGTACGGGCTGGATTCAGCAAAATAATGCTATGTGGCGGACAAACGAACAGAATGATACCGTTCGTGAAAATATGCTGCTTCTAGGACTGGATGCTTTTACAGAATTACCTGTTGGAGAAAAAGGAGCGGCGGTTACAGGTTATCTGGCGTACAATAGTTTTAACTACGGGAAAAATTACTTAAGAATGAATGGTGCAATGAATCCTGTTAACGGTGTAATGGCAGGGCAGGGCACCTTGAACGGAGGTGGTGTTTCATATCCAATGATTGGTACCGGGAATGTTGTTTTCGGACAGTTTGCTTACAAATTTAAGGACAATCTCTTATCTGACAAGGGAACGCTGCAAATCTATGCCGGAACACAATACAGCCAGTTTGAAGCTTTGAAAGATCCTTCTGTAGTAATTGAAGGCGGGGTGAATTGGTTGATTCATGGAAACGGATTTGGAAAGTTGACTTTCGGAATACAGAACCGTCCGATATTTATTACAAATTCAGTTGGAGAAAATATTGAAAGCTCAAGGAAAAATATGTATGTTTTACAATATCAAATAAG
Source organism: uncultured Flavobacteriales bacterium (assembly GCA_946479985.1). Next base: position 21,472 of record CAMLIF010000032.1, on the reverse strand, counting down.
TTTGTAACTTATGGTTGTAAAACAAGTTATAGCTAAAAATCAATTGTTAGTGAAAGCGCTTTGTTCCACATTCATCTTACTTCTTTGCTTCCGTGTCGACGCGCAGATTCCGGCTTCATGTGATTCTACGAATACTTTGAACCTGGAGATCTTGAATGTCGTAAAACCGTACATAGGAAAGAAAGTTGACAGAGGTGAATGCTGGGACCTGGCAAATCTTGCTCTCAATAAAGTAAATGCCTCCTGGGACGGATTACTCAATTACGGAACAAAAGTATATTGGAAAAAAGAATGTATTCAGCCTGGAGATATTCTTCAGTTCGAGAAGGTGGAGCTGAAAGGGAAGATTGACGGAAACATGGAGTATACCGAAACATTTTATCATCACACGGCGATTGTTTATGCTGTTCACGATGATGGAACCGTTGAATTAATCCACCAGAATACAGGACAATACGGTAAAAAAGTGGGGGTAACTACCATGAATTTCAATGACCTCAAAAAGGGAACTATTCAGGCGTACAGGCCAACGAAATAGCGGTCTAAAGTCTTTGTCTTCGTGTTAAGTTAAGTTTAGTCTATCTTCATTCTGATCCGCCATTCTTTAGGATAACAATTGTTGAAACGCTTATCAATTCGTTTGATCCATCCTAGCGTACTGCCCTCAAATTGAACCAACGCGTACCCGTTTCCCGATTCAAGCGGGAATGTTTCTCCCTTAAGATAATGTAACGCTTCATGCTTCGTTAGTGCAATTCGTGGAACATTTTCGGAGATAAACTCGGGAGAAAAAGCAAATCCTTCGTTCCAGATCCAGCCTTTTCGTGCAGGTTCTGCAAGTGTAACCCCAATTTTAAAAACGCTTAGCGAATGAATCAGTTCCTGAATTTCAACTTGTTTACTTTTTGGAATTAACCAGGCTTTTTCTTTCCAAAGTACTGGAATATGGCTGTCGGAATTTTTTAAAGCGGTAGACAATTCTTTGTCGCCAACTATTTCTTGTAATACGGTTGATTTATTCTTTTTCTTTGAAGGTCTCGATTCAGCAGTTTTTCTTAGAACAGCAATATAAAACCCTTCAGTATCAACTTTACCGGGGAGTGCGTATGCACCAATTCCGTTTCTGGATTTGAATAATTCCGGAAAATCAATGTTTACGTATTCCGCACCTAATTCATCGCAAATCCAGGCAATATTGTCTTCATTCTCAAGCGAATTGAAAGTACAGGTTGAATAAATTAGGAACCCTCCGGTCTTAAGACTATCCCAGCAACTTTCAATGATGTCGCGCTGACGTACAGAACACATTTCAACATTGCTTTCCGACCATTCAGAACGACTTTCAGTGTCTTTCCGGAACATTCCTTCACCGGAACAGGGAACGTCTGCCACAATACAGTCAAAAAAGGAATTCAGTTTTTGAAATGCTTCAGGTGCATTATTACTGATTACAGAATTTACAGCACCCCATTTTGTGATGTTCTCATAAAGTATGCGTGCACGATTCGGAATAATTTCATTTGATAGTAGGAGTCCTTTCCCGTTTAAATAATCCAGAATTAAAGTGCTCTTTCCACCTGGTGCAGCGCATAAGTCTACCATAATTGGTTCTTCCGGAAGATCAATATTCTTTAGAACAAAATCGAGTAGCTGTGAACCTGCTTCCTGCGGATAATAACTGCCGGCGTGGAAATGTGGATCGAGTGTAAAAACCGGTCGTTCAGCAAGCCATTTCCCGTTTTCAGACCATGGTATTTTAGTAGAACCTGAAAAAAGATTCCTGCCTTTCACGGGATGTGTTCTCAATGAAACCGGAGCTTTTGTTTCCAGGGCTTCAATCAGATCGTTTCCCAGGAACGGATCGTTTTGAACGCGTTTCACAAATTCTTCCGGTAATACTATTCGTTCGTCTTTCATGAGCGAGTGAATTCTTTTCTTGCTTGAGCACTAACTGTTTGGTCAGCGAAAATTCCGGCATCAAAAAGAAATTTTCCGGCCATAGCGATCATCGCTGCATTATCAGTACAGTATTCAAATTTGGGAATGAACACATTCCAATTGAGTTGTTTTCCGGTTTCCGTTAGCCGGTTTCTCAGACCTGAGTTTGCCGAAACTCCACCCGCAATAGCAATTTCTTTAATTCCGGTATCGGCACTAACGCGTTTCAACTGGTTAAAGAGAATGGTTAAAATGGTATGTTGAACGGATGCACAAAGATCGGCAAGATTTTCCGTGATAAAGTGCGGATTGAGTTTCAGTTCTTTCTGAATTCTGTATAAAACAGATGTTTTTAGCCCGCTGAAGCTAAAATTGTAGCCATCTACTTTCGGTTCGGCAAATTGAAAGGCAAGAGGGTTTCCTGTTTGGGCCAATTTGTCGACCAAAGGCCCTCCCGGATAAGGCAGCCCAAGGATTTTTGCGATTTTATCAAAAGCTTCGCCGGCGGCATCGTCTATTGTTGAGCCTAAAATTTTCATTTCCAAAGGTGAATCAACCAAAACCAACTGAGTGTGTCCTCCGGAGACAGTTAAACAAATAAATGGAAATTTTGGAACAGGAATTCCTTCGTCAATAAAGTGCGCCAAAATATGCGCGTGCATGTGGTTTACATCGATCAGCGGGAGCCGTGTTGCAAGAGCAAGTGCCTTGGCAAATGAGCAGCCTACAACCAATGATCCCATTAAGCCGGGTCCGCGTGTAAAAGCAATAGCGTCAACCTTTTGCAGTGTGATATTTGCCTTTTTTAATGCTTCGTGAACCACAGGAACAATGTTCTGCTGGTGTGCTCGTGAAGCCAGTTCCGGAACAACTCCGCCATAACTTTCATGAACTTTCTGGTTCGCAGTTATATTGGACAAAACACGGTTATTTTGAAGGACAGAAGCCGATGTATCATCACAAGATGATTCAATTCCTAAAATGACGATGTCTTTTTGCCCCAACTTTGTTATTTTTGTATGTTAAATGGCGAAATTACTCAAAATTATAGGTAGAACCATCGGTATCACTTTCGAGTGGATACTGTTTCTGATTATACTGCTCGCCTTCCTGATACGTACCAGTTCGTTTCAAACCTTTCTGGGTAATGTAGCTACAGACTATCTTTCTTCGGAATTGAATACCGAAATGCGTATCGGTAAGATCGATATTGTATTCATAAACCGTGTTTTACTCAAAGATGTTTATGTTGAAGATCTGGACAAAGACACGCTGCTATCTGTCGGAACCATTGACGTACGCCTTCAAACATTGAGTTTACCCGGAAACAGGATTGTTGTTTCAAATGTTCTGATTGATCAGGGCAGGATTGGAATTAATAAAAATGCCAAAACCGGAGATTTCAATTTTGATTTTATAGTCGATTATTTTAGCAGCAACAAGCCGAAGAAATCAACATCGAAGCCAATGGCAGTTGAGGTCAGGGAATTGAATCTGAAAAACATTGATCTTTCTTATGACGATAATCGAAAGCCAAAATTAGCTTACGGATTGGATTATGATCACATGCATTTCAAACATGTAAATCTGTCTATTGGCAAGTTTAGTTCGAAAGACGAGGTTATCGGGTTCAACATGAATTCGTTCAGCGCACGGGAGCAAAGCGGGCTAGTATTAAAACAACTGAAGTTAGGGGTTTTAATCAATCCTAAAAACGGGGTTTTGCTCAAGAATATTACAATTGAAACACCAACAACTTCTATTTATGCGTCGCATTTTGATTTGCGTGTAAAATCGTTTGATGACTTCAGTCATTTCAATTCAAAAGTGCGTTTCGATGCAAGTATTGATTCCAGTTCTGTTGATCTGAAAGATGTGTCTTATTTCGTTCCGGCATTGGAAGGAATGGATCAAATAGTTCGTTTGAGCAGTAAATTAACCAGACCTTTAGATGATTTGCATTTGACCGATCTTGATTTGCGTTTCGGAAAACGTTCCGTTGTAAGAGGTGATTTTGTATTACCCGATTTTTCATTGGAAAATAAAGCGAAACTGAATGAACAACTGGAATACTGTTACGTTGATTTTGATGATCTGAAAGCCCTTCATTTACCGAAATCTGCTGGAATCAAGCAAATTGAGCTCCAGCCTATGATTGATCAGCTTGAGTTTGTTGAATTGCGTGATGTTAAGGTAGACGGCGAGATGAAACAGTTCGTGATGTCATCTCAGCGAATTGGTACCGGTCTTGGGAATGTACGCCTGAATAACGGAATACAGTTCACTGAACTGAAAGAAGGCGGTTACGCATTTACGAAAACAGCGAACAGCAATTATGATGTTTACATCGATAGTTTCCAACTAGGAAAATTTATCAGCCAGGATATTTTCGGATCTGTCACGGGCTCTGCATTCTTAACCGGAGTTGTGGGCCAGGAAGACGTGATCCGTATCACAGAATTGTCAGGAGATTTCCAGAAATTCGGGTTCAATCAATACGGTTATTCCAATATCAAGGTTTACGACGGATCATTCGTCGACAATGTATTCAAATCGCAGATTGATATTACCGATCCTCATCTTGCAATGCATTTTGACGGAAGTGTGGACGTGAACAAAATCCAGAAATTTGATTTCGATCTGAAAATCACAAAAGCCGATCTGGGAATCCTGAACTTAGGTTCGCCGGACTCGAAAGTTTTGGCTGATATAGATATTGATCTCAAGGGAACGAACATTGACGATTATTCCGGACAAATAATCATTAACTCACTCGTTTATACACAAGATGAGAAGACAATTGGTGTTCCGCAATTAGATCTGACAATCGATCGCGGAGCTACTTCAGATAACATTGTTTTGGCAAGTGATGTTTTGGACATGACCATGAATGGGAAAATTACTTCCGGAAATCTCGTAGCTGTTCTAAATAATTCGTTTGCTAAAGTTCTTCCGACTTTCATTAAGCCAATGACGTTAACGAAGAAAAATGCGGCTGCCGAATTCTTCCAGGCGGATATCACTTTGAAAAACACAGAAGAAATTCTTGAATTGTATGCTCCTGATCTGCATATTGCATACGGAACTAAAATAGATGTGGCATATAATTCGAAGACAGATCTTCAAACATTGGATCTGAAATCTGACGAAATTGCTATTCTCCCGCAGCAAAAAGATTCAGCTAAAGCACCTCAAAGACAGTTTTTCAGAAACCTGCATGTAAAAGAATCACTTCAAAAGGGGAATCTCGTGGCTTCCATATCAGCAGATCGCGCAGCTTATAATGATTCCCTGTATGTTGATTCCTTCCAGGTGAACATTGCCGGACATCAAAGTGCGTTCAACACGAAAGTGCTTTGGAATCAGGGGAAAGCAGATCCTGCCTCGTTCGAGTTTGATACAGAATTTAAACCTGATAACGAGATTTCAGGAGTAGTGAAACCATCTTACTTCTCTGTTCAGGGACAAAGGTGGGAGATCAAACAACCTTCTGAATATGATATTGCTGTTTCCGATCAACGGATTTTTATTGATAAACTACTTCTTGAGCGTGAAACGCAATCTGTTCGTCTTGATGGAGTTCTCTCCAATAAGGAAGAGGATGTCATTAATCTGGACATCAAAGGGCTGCACGTGGAAGAATTCTCGAAGATCTTTGATCCGAACCTCGATGTTACCGGAGTATTGTATGCACATGCTTCATTAAAAACACCGTTTACACTTCCGCAGGCTGAAGGAAACATTGATCTGACCAATTTCTATGTGAATAAAACGGAAATCGGGAATATCGGTGTAAGCCAGGTAACATGGAATCCTGTAAAAGAAGCACTGATCATCAACGGCGGTAGTTTGACCTATAATACGGTGGCAACGGATGAACCTGCACTCGGTTTCTCCGGATCATTCTACCCGATGCGTGAAAAAGATAATTACGGTCTCCAGATCAAATTCAACGGGACAGATCTGAAATTCGCCAATGCATTTGTTGATCCTGAGGTGGTGAGCAATATCAAAGGGAATCTGAAAGGAAGTTTGAAAGTGCGTGGTGAAACGGCTTCCCCGGAAATCAGCGGTGAAGTAAATCTGAATGATGCCGGTGCCAAGATTGGAATTTTAGGAACAACCTACAAAATGAGTGGGAAACTGAAATTCGATGGTAAAAACGATGTGATTTCAGGTACGCTTCCGGTTTACGATGAAGATGGTAATGTTGCTATCGCCGATTTACAGGTTTCACACTCTGATTTCGCTAATTTCGACATTAACCTCGATTTCTGGTTTGATAACGAATCTGTTTCAGGTGTTTACCATAAACCGTTTACCGGAAAATTCATGGTACTGAACACAAAATATAAAGAAGGTGAAATTTATTATGGTACTGCCTTTGCCTCCGGGTATGCCAATCTTGCAATACACAATGACCTGACCGAAATTGATGTACACGCAAAAACAGAGAAAGGTACCGAAGTCTCACTTCCTATGTACGGCGCAAGCGATATCTCTGATTTTGATTTCATTGAATTCTACGATCCGAATAAAAAAGTTTCCTCGAATACTGTTACTTCGGGTGGATTGGAATTAGCGCTAAATCTAAACGTCACTAACGAGGCCAGGGTTAATCTTATCTTCAATCCTATTACAGGTGATGCCATTGAAGCATACGGAAATGCACCTAACTTAAAGATTGAGATTTCAAATACTGTGAAAATGACTGGAGAATATAAGTTCGCACGTAGTCCGGAAGGGAAACGTGGAGGGTACGATATTGTTCTTCCACCGATTGAAACACGTTTTGATCTGATTGAAGGCGGATCTATTTCGTGGACAGGAACCCCTTACGATGCAAACATGCGATTGGCAGTAGTTAAAACTGTTACCGCCGATCTGAATACACTGGAGCAGGATGAAAACGGTACCGGAGTTTCCCGACGACGGAAAGTAGATTGTATGATGTATGTAAACGGGAAACTGAGTAAGCCGGAGATTACCGTTGATGTGAAATTGCAGGAACCTGCCGTTGGAAGTGAACGGGCTCTGGTGACCCGGGCTACCGGAACCGTAGAAGACGAACAAAAACAGTGGTTTAACTTGCTGGCATTTAGTTCGTTTGCGCCAATTAACGGTGGAAGTGGAGTAAGTAGTGGAACCGCATTGGAAATGGGTGGGCAGAAGGTGAATCAATTCCTGCAAAATACCGGAGCTAAAGATTTTGGAGTTGAGGCTGGAACCGGCGGCGGAAAAGTTACCTATGTAAAAACATTCGGTCCTAACGTAATTGTAAAAGGATCCGGTGGTGTAGCGGTTGAGGACGACGGACAAAATTCATCCAGCTCCCTGATGGGTGATATGAGTGTTGATATTCTTCTCAATGACGATGGAAGCTTCCGTTTAACAATCTTCAATCAGCCTAACGGAACCAATCCGTTAAACAGTTCTGAGAACGGTGATTACACCCAGGGAATTGGTTTGAGTTATTCCGAGGAATTTGATAAAACGAAAGATTCACGTTTGATAAAAGCCGTAAAAGATCCGTTCAATAAAAAAGGAAGTCGTAAAAAACGGAAGAAGAAAAAAATTCCAACTTCTACTTACGTGAATCCACAGGAATTTAAAAAGGAGGGTGAAGATCCTTTAACCCCGGAGACTCCAACTGAAATGCCTGAATAATTTCAAAAAGGAAATCTTCCGTGATTTCAATCCTTCTATTTGTACTTCTTTTGGTACTTTTGTTTCAAAGTAAATTTTATGAAAAAAGTTCTTGTTGCTAACCGTGGAGAAATTGCCCGCCGTGTTATTCGTACGCTGAAAAAAATGGATATTGCCACAGTGGCAATTTATTCAGATGCGGATGCAAACGCGCCACACGTGAAAGAAGCAGACGAAGCAGTTTATGTCGGTAAATCACCTTCAGCTGAGTCCTATTTGCAGCAGGAAACTATTTTAAAGCTTTGTAAAGAACTTGGTGTGGAAGGAATTCACCCCGGTTACGGATTTCTCTCCGAGAATGCCGGATTTGCACGGAAAGTAAAAGAAGCAGGAATTATATTTATTGGCCCGTCGCCGGAAGCAATGGAACTTATGGGCGACAAGCTTTCCGCGAAACAAGCCGTGAAAGGATATAACGTTCCGCTTGTTCCCGGAGTTGACGAAGCGATTACAGATCTGGAAGCCGCTAAAGTGATTGCGGCTGAAGTTGGTTTTCCGGTTTTGATCAAGGCATCTGCCGGAGGCGGTGGAAAAGGAATGCGTTTGGTAGAGAACGTAGAAGAATTTGAAGAACAAATGAAAATGGCGCAAAGCGAAGCTCGTTCTTCGTTTGGAGATGATGCTGTTTTTATTGAGAAATTTGTCACAAAACCGCGTCATATCGAGATTCAGGTTTTTGCCGATTCTCACGGAAACGTGGTTTCATTGTTTGAGCGTGAATGTTCTATTCAGCGTCGTCATCAAAAAGTAATTGAAGAAGCACCTTCTGCCGTTTTAACAAGCGAGTTACGCACAAAAATGGGCGAAGCAGCCGTTGCAGTTTGTAAGGCTTGTAATTATCTTGGAGCAGGAACCGTTGAATTCTTACTGGATGCCGATCTGAATTTCTATTTCCTGGAAATGAATACGCGTTTGCAGGTAGAACATCCGGTAACGGAAGAAATCACCGGAACCGATTTGGTAGAATGGCAGGTACGCGTTGCGCGTGGTGAACGTTTACCTAAATTACAACACGAATTAAGCATCAACGGACATTCAATAGAAGTACGTGTGTATGCCGAAGATACATTGAACGGATTTGTGCCGGATATCGGAACTTTGAACCGTTACAAACGTCCGCGTGTAGATCTTGCGCGTGTTGACGATGCTTTTGAAGAAGGAATGGAAGTCCCGATCTATTATGATCCGATGATTGCCAAACTTGTAGTTTGGGCCGAAACGAGAGAAGAAGCATTAGACAAAATGGTAATTGCCATTAATAATTACGAAATTTCAGGAGTAAAAACCACACTCGATTTCGGAAAGTATGTGATGAAACATCCGGCGTTCCGTTCAGGCGACTTCGATACCAATTTCGTAAAACAATATTTCCAGGACCCGACAGCCATGTGGGAAATGTACGCAGAAGAAAAAGAAGCATTGCAAGCCGGTTTAGAGCAGGTTTGGCATGATTTAACCAAAAAATCGAATGCTGATGTTGCTTCGCGAAACATTTCTTCAACGTGGAAATTGCACGGGAATTAATGTATAAAGTAAAAGCCAAATCAAAAGCACGATGAATTCTCTGAGCTTGAGGATTTAGTTTCCCCCTTTGGAGGCGATGTATTGAGCCTGCCGAAATGGGGATGAAAGAGGGAGGACATTCAGAAAGCATTTGATTTTTGAGAGCATCTCCGGATAACTTCAATGTTCGAATATGACACCAGCTTTTAAGTTTATTCTTTTCCTTTTCCGGGCATTAGCATACTGTGTACTTACTACGCTGTTCATAGGACTTATTCTTTATTTGTGTCGCGTTGAAGATTGGAAACTCCTGATGATTGTTTTCTTATTGACCTTTTCCCTGGCTTTTTTTATTTTATACCTGATTTTCAAAAAGATCATTCAGATATTGACAAAGAAAAACAGTTTCTTCAACCGCAGAATCGCACAATTTTTCACATTGTTGGTCCTTACCGAGTGTCTGTGGCTCCTCATGAGTTTAACAAATTTGTACGATACGAAAAGTGGTGTTCAGCCTGTTTTCTCTGTTGTTGATTTATTCTGCTTAACAGCAATGAGTTTCCTTTTTCTGCTCGATCTCATTTGGGGATATATTATTCCGGAACGACTTCAAACGAAATTATAAGCTTAATTTATTATTCGAATCACTAGCTGTTTTTTGCAATTGCACGGAAATTAAGAGCCCCGGTCACTGAGCATAGTCGAAGTGCCGGGCCTTTTTTGTTTGAAAGAAGAATGTTTTATTTGGAAATTGCTTTAAGAATTCTGTTTTCATCAATTAATACGTCTCGCAATAAAACATGAGGAAATATCGCGTGCTTTGTTTGTTGTTTGAAACCATCCAAAATTTTCAGTAACGAACTTGCGGTGATTAATGATAAGTGAATCTCACTTGTAGAAAGATCCGAATCACATTCCGAAATAAACTGATCTGAAAAGTCAGGAGCTACGAGTAAGGTTTTAATTACTCTATATCCGTTTGATTCTGCAACTCCTTTATACGATTTTATTTGTCTTGATACCGTTGAGAATTTGTTATAACCTGATTCTTTTTGAGTCTTACATTCAACAATAATAATGTCATTATTTCCAACATTGATGAGAATATCAATCATGTCTTTTGAAGTATTAATCTTCTTCTTTAGATCATTATCAATGGATAATCCGAGTTGCGTAAAGATTAGTTTGGTCACTTCTTCGAATTTAAGACCAAGTTCAGCTTCTTTTAGTAAAATACCCGCTTCTTTCAATTCATTGAACTTTCTAAAACCGATATTCTCATAATTTTCGATGAAAATATTTTCTGAATCAGTATAAGCATCAAGAATATTGGATATTTTTTCACCTCTTGTTTTAATGTCCTTTTCTGCACAAAACGCTAATAGTTGTTCTTCTGAAATCAATTCCAGGATGTCAGCTGGCTTAATGTTTCTGTCGAGTAAATAATCCGTTTGTAAAAAATGGGTTTCAGAACTTTGGTTTAACGTTGTTTTTAAACTCTTTTCTATACCGAGGTTAGATTCCTTCAAATCCTTAAGGAGTTTAGCATAACCATCGTGTGAAATCCCTACTTTTTCGTCCTTCTCTATTTGATCGAAATGCAAAAGAAGATTATCTAATTTCTCGTCAACAGTAGAGCCTTTCAATGCCGGTGCTATATTTAGATGCTTATCGCAAAACTCATTGATGAATCGTCTCTTATCCAATAATGACGTACCGTCTTTATGAACGGATTCGGAAAGTATATCTCTTAAAGAGATTCCGTTTTTTATGATTGTTTCAATTTTTTCAGGAATAGAAAGTTTTCTATCTACATTATGCTTTTTACAGATTAGGTTTATTTGAGGATCTTTGAAAAGTTTAAGTACTCTTCGGAGAAACTTATCTGCCACGTCCTTTTTTCTAACCTTTCTAAGGACACGAACCATTTCATCTGAAATGTAAAGCGTATTGTTTTTTTTCGAAACGAACAATAATCCAATATTTCGAAGTTGTTCTATCATTTGTGCCGTGTCGATCTTCTTGGGTTCTATCACAGAATAGTTGATCAGTTTTACTTCATCCTGTGAAAGTTCCAGTTCTTTTGACAGTGCAATAAGGATCGATAATTCGTCAGTGGTTATTTTATGTTCCTGATTGTTGTTGGAGTCATTCTGATAGGCCGTTTTTAGACATGATTTGTAAATTCTGTAATCGCGTTTTCTTTCAATTGAAAGATCACTTTTCTCATCTTCAATATCTAATTGAAACTGTTTTATCTTGCTTTTAAGAACCTTAATCTCATTTTCATATAATCGTGAAAACCATTCCTGGTTCAAAATCGAATTACCGTCTTGAATAATCAGGTCTATGACAACATCCAGTTGGGAAGTGGTTTTTCGGAATTCTGATTTAATCAGATGAATTATTTCGTCTTCGATCAGGTGAAATATCTGTGCGATATTGTTGTTGTCTACATTTTTTATGATTCGATCAGAGTTAGACAGTATTTTTTCTATTTCCTTAATGTTTTTAGGTTTCGAGGTAACAATGTTGTCGATAATCTTAATAAATGCACCCTTTTCGAGAGAATTTAAATTATCCAGAATTCTTTCCAGTTTCATGGTTTTGTATTTTAGGTATGTACCGATAAAGTTAATCTGAATTCAGACATAGCATTAATAATGAATGATTTTCAATTCGGAAAAATATTGATGGATTAATTAACCCAAGATAAAATCGTAAACCAGCTTGTATGTTTCTGTGTAGCAATTGCACGGAAATTAAGAGCCCCGGTCACTGAGCATAGTCGAAGTGCCGGGCGTTTTGTCCAATGCGATTTTACTAAATCCTTTCCTCTCTTGGACTGAGCTTGTCGAAGTGTTCCTCTTTTGACTTTCCTCTATTATTTTTCCTCTATTTTTTCAAAACTTCGCATCGCTGTAAGAGATTTAATCTTTACCTTTAGCGCTCTAAAAAGTAAATAAAAAGTTGTCATGAACTTACACGAATATCAAGGTAAATCAATCCTGCAGAAATACGGCGTTGCTATTCAGCGTGGTGTTGTTGTAGAGAAAGTAGAAGATGCAGTAGCTGCAGCTAAAAAACTGACTGAAGACACAGGTACTAGCTGGTACGTTGTTAAAGCTCAAATCCATGCTGGTGGTCGTGGTAAAGGTCTGGTTGCTGAAACAGGATCTCATGGTGTAGTTCTGGCAAAAGGAATTGACCAGGTTGAAGAAAAAGTGAAAGGAATCTTAGGCGGACACTTAGAAACTGCTCAAACAAACGGTGTAGGAAAATTGGTAAGCAAAGTTTTACTTGCTGAAGATGTTTACTATCCGGGTGAAGCTGAAGTAGAAGAATTCTACATGTCAGTTTTATTGGATCGTGAAAGAGGCCGTAATACAATCATGTATTCAACAGAAGGAGGAATGGATATTGAATCTGTAGCTCATGACACTCCACATTTGATCTTCAAAGAAGAAATCGACCCGCGTGTTGGGATTCAGGGGTTCCAGGCTCGTAAAATTGCTTTCAACTTAGGTTTATCCGGTGAAGCGTTCAAACAAATGACAAAATTTGTTGTGAATTTGTATGCTGCTTACGAAGGTTGTGATGCGGCTATGTTCGAGATCAACCCGGTTTTGAAAACTTCAGATAATAAAATCATTGCAGTTGATGCGAAAGTAACATTGGATGGAAACGGATTGTTCCGTCACCCTGATTACGCTGAAATGCGTGATACTTCAGAAGAAGATCCATTGGATGTTGAAGCTGACAAAGCAGGATTAAACTTCGTTAAGTTAGACGGAAACGTTGCCTGTATGGTAAACGGTGCCGGTTTGGCAATGGCAACTATGGATATCATCAAATATTCTGGTGGTAACCCTGCTAACTTCTTAGACGTTGGTGGAACTGCAGATGCTGAGCGTGTTGAGAAAGCTTTCCATATCATTTTGAAAGACCCGAACGTAAAAGCAATTTTGATCAACATTTTCGGTGGTATCGTTCGTTGCGACCGTGTTGCTCAGGGTGTTGTTGATGCATACAAAAACATGGGAACTATTCCTGTTCCGATTATCGTTCGTTTGCAAGGAACAAATGCTATCGAAGCGAAAAAAATCATTGATGATTCAGGATTGAATGTTCATTCGGCAGTATTGTTGCAGGAAGCAGCAGATAAAGTAAAAGAAGTATTGGCAATGTAATTTTGCCCTTTCATTATAAAGCGTCTCCGCCATGGCGAAGGCGCTTTTTTTGTACCCGCCTTTTCTCCCGTTAGCTATCGGGATTCCACCGAATTGATTTCTATGACCAGATTAATTTTACTTCCGCTTTTGCTGTTTTTCAGCAATTCATTATTGGCTTATTCAGATGAAGAATTAGGCCGAGAGATCAAAATTTTGATTGATCGTATTCAGGACAAACATGTTAAACCGCGACCTGTTGATGAAAGTTTCGCAGCGGCTGTTAATTCCAATTTCCTCGAGTATCTTGACGGAAACAAACTCATTTTTACCAAAGAAGACGAAAAAGATTTTGAATCCAAACAGTCTGTATTGCTGAACGATCTAAAACAGGGAACCACCATTTATTTTCAATTTGTGCGTGATCGTTACCAGGCTAAATTGGATGCTTTTTCAGAAAAAGGCACCCAGTTTTACGCAAGTGCCGTTCCGAATATGTTTACCGCTAAAATAAACGGGAAATTGAATAAAGATAGGCCGGAAGCAGCGCAACAGCAGCTTTTTTGGAACAGGTACTTCAGTCTTCGTTATTATGAAGAAATGATTGATCGTTTAAGCGATTCGGAGACTGCATTTCCCAAAGATTCGGTTGCTGCCTGGTCAATTCTTACAAGAACTTATTTGAGTAAGCGTATGAACGATTATTCAAACCAATGGAAAGAAGGAGATCAATTGGGAAATTTATTCCTCAATGCCATTGCGCTGTCTTTTGATCCGCACACCAACTTTTTCACCAACCAGGTTAAGAACAACTTTGAGGAAGAATTAACTTCCGAAAGAGAAATCTACGGATTGAATATTCAATTCGATCTGAATAATAAAACCATTGTTTCGGCAATCGCTCCCGGAAGTCCGGCATGGCTGAGTAACGAAATACATGTTGATGATGAAGTCCTGTCAATTACATTCAAAGGCGGAAAAACCATTGAGTTTGACGGAACACTTGAACGATTTAATGAAGCAACGAAAACCTTTGATGTTTCCGAAGCATCTGAAATTGATCTGAAACTTCGTACCAATGACAATTCAGGTAAAACCGTTCATTTGGTTAAGTCGAAAGTTTACAGTGACCAGGACATTATCAAGAATGCGCTTCTCGAAGGAGAAAAAAGAATTGGATATGTTGCCTTGCCTGATTTTTATGTGAACTGGACAGATACTTCGTCGTTAGGATGCGCAAACGATCTGGCAAAATGCCTGATCAAACTAAAACGCGACAGTATCCAGGGACTCATTCTTGATTTGCGTGGAAATGGAGGTGGGTCTTTGCGTGAAGCAATAGATGTTTCGGGCATTTTTATCGATTTTGGACCTGTTCTGGCGGTGAAGAGTAAAGAAGATGTTCAGGTTTTGAAAGATATCAATCGCGGATCAATTTACACTGGTCCGTTAATGATCATGATTGATGAAGGAAGTGCTTCGGCATCAGAGATTGTTGCAGGCACATTACAGGATTATAATCGCGCTGTAATTTTCGGAACACCGAGTTTCGGAAAAGCTACGGCACAATCCATTTTTGCATTAGATCCTAAAATCAACGATTTATCTATGGGAATGCTGCATGAAGATGCTTCATTGGGTTATGCAAACATTACACTTGGACAGCTTTACCGGATCACCGGAAAATGGAACCAATTGTTGGGTGTGCAGCCTGATGTTTTGTGGCCATTGAAAATGAATGATTCGAATAGTGAGCAGGAACGCGATTATCAGAATGTGCTGATACCCGATTCGATCAGTAAGAAGATCAATTTCACTCCGGCAAAAAAGCTGAATCTTGAATTGTTCCGTTCCAGCTCATCCGATCGTTTAAAGAGTGATTCCGCTTTTGTGGCATATTCCGCCTTAATTGCTGAATTCAATCGCTTAGCGGAAGCAGAAACGCCGACTGATCTGAGTTTGGATAACTTGTTGATCAGAAGAAATACCTGGATGAATTTAATTGGAAAACTGGAGACCTTCGAAAAGCAATTAATTTGTAATTTTACGCCGTCAACCAACCATTTTGACCGCGACTTAATAGCATCTGACGAAATTCTTGGAATGTATAACCGTCAATTTCTGGAGAGCCTGCAAAAGGATGTAGAATTGATGGAAGGCGTAAACGTTATGATGGATATTATCAAAAATCAGTAAAACTTATGAAACAGAAAATGACCGGAATCCTGGCAATCGGATTCTTATTTATTGCCATTCAGGCAAAAGCACAAACGGCAGTAGATTACATGAATAATTTTAGCGCCGAGTATTCGAAGATCCAACAAGACATGTGGGATTACACAAGCTCGGTTTCTCACGGGAAAAGCGCACGAAAAGTAGATAAACGCAGAATAGAATTAATTCAGACCTCAAATGCGGCTTTAACAAAGGCAAAATCTGTAAAAAGCTTCGAAGGTTCTTCAACGTTCAAAGATTCAGTAGTTGAATATTTTAGAATCAGTAACCTGGTATTGAAAGAAGACTACGCGAAAATTGTAGATATGGAAGCTGTTTCCGAAGAATCTTATGATGCCATGGAAGCCTACATGACAGCACGTGAGAGAGCAAACGACAAATTGGTTGCAGCGAGCGAAATGATTGGTCGTGAACAACGCAAATTTGCAGAAGCTCATGACATTACAATTGTTGAATCGTCAAGCGAACTGGACAAGAAAATGGAAGTTGCCGGTCAGGTTTACGATCATTACAACGAAGTTTATTTGATTTTCTTCAAAAGCTTCAAGCAGGAAGTATATATGCTGGATGCGTTCGGGCGTAAAGATATGAGCTCAATTGAGCAAAATCGTGAGGCTTTGATCACTACCGCAAAAGAAGGCCTGGAGAAATTGAAAGATGTTGCTTTGTACAATTCAGACAAAACGGTTGTGGAGGCGACCAGAAAATTACTGGAGTTCTACATTTCCGAAGCACAAAGCAGCGGTACGGTTATTTCCGATTACATTTTGAAAAGCGAAAACTTCAACAAAGTGAAAGAAGGATTTGATAAAAAATCAGAGAAAAGCAGGACACAGGCAGATATTGATGCATACAACAAAGCCGTAAACGAAATGAATGCTGCTGTAAATGCATACAACGCAGCAAACGATAAATCGAACAAAGACAGAGCAAAATTGGTAGATGGCTGGAATACAGCTGCACAAACATTTACAGATAAGCACGTTCCGAAAGGAAAATAAAAGTTTAGAAACAAAAAAAGCCCCGGTCACTGAATGCTTGCGCAATAGCTACAGCATAGGCGCAGCGTAGTCGAAGTGCAGGGCTTTTTTTGTTTCCAAACTTTCTTAACTCAGCTTATTAATCCTATTTTTGCTCACTCACATGATGAACGACAAACGGATCTACTTTAATAATTTCGACGCGCTGCGTTTCGTTGCCGCAATAATTATTGTTTTCGCCCATGCAGTTGAAGGCTGGGGCTGGTTTGGAACAATCGATACATTCGTAGATCCCGTTACCAAACAAGAAAATACTTTAGGCCATTATGCCATGATCTTCATTAAGAATCTCGGAATTGGTGTCGACCTGTTCTTCGTTTTGAGTGGATTCTTAATCACCTATTTATTGCTGGAAGAGAAACGAAAATTCGGAAAGATCAGTTTTGGGAATTTCTTCCTGAGAAGAACCTTCCGGATCTGGCCCGTTTTCTATTTGTTGATTGCCATTTCTCCTTTTTTGGTCAGCTGGCTCGATTCAACACCAACGCCGAATTACCTGATGAATGCACTGTTCCTGGGGAACTTCGATTCCATTAATACCGGCATGTGGATTTTCCCTTTCCCGCATTTCTGGTCAATTTGTATTGAAGAACATTTCTACATCTTCTGGCCGTTTATTGTGGCTTTTATTCCGCTTAAACGACTTCCGCTTATCATGGGACTAATTGTTTTGATCAGCATCGGATTCCGTGTTTATGCCAGTTTGTATATGGATAACGTGGGTTTCCAGTTGTATTTGAATACACTCAGCCGGGTAGACGTTTTGATTTTTGGTGCCGCACTTGGTTATTATTATTCGAAAAAACCGTTTACATTCTCGCTTCCTGTCTGGCTGCGTTATACCTTGTTCTTCACGTTGATTTTCTTCATGACAATCACCCCGATTTACCTTATGGACAATTTATTCCTGGTGATGTTTAAGAAGTATTTGTATGTGGGAATAATCATCGTACTGCTGCTCGATTTCCAGTTCAATCCAAAACCGTCATTCAGGCTTTTTGCCAATCCTGTCTTTACGTATTTAGGGAAATGTTCTTACGGAATTTACATGTACAGTAACATTCTGATTCTTGTGATTGTAAAAAAAGTTATGTGGAAATTCGGGATCAATAACATGTGGGCATTTTTGTTTTTCAACTTCGCTTTTACACTGGTTATTTCCATTTTAAGCTACGAGTTATTTGAGAAACGAATTGTGAAATGGAGCCACCGTTTCAGGGTTTTGAAGTGATATAAAACAAAAGATAAAGTAACTACGCGCTACGATTTTCAGTTTTTTCTAAACATACAATTATGGCAAACAAACCATCTGCCCAGGACATAAAGTTCTCGCTGTTAATGAGCTTTATAGCTACATTTTTCATCTCGTTCGTCATTGTTGTTGTGAATTTGGGGTTCAAACCGAATTTCATGCTTTTTTGGATGCGCAGCTGGTTTATTGCCTTTGTGCTGGTTACGTTAGCCATTTTGTTTTTAGCGCCAGTCGTGAGAAAATGGGTTCAGTAATTTGTAATAGGCCACTCCTATTTTACAACTTAAGAACGGACCCCTCATGAACATTTGTCCTTTCGTAGAGTTTACCCTCCTTTCAATCCGATCTCATTCACATCTTCATTTACATAGCGCCATTTCGTAGTATCAACCGCATTTTCGTCAACTTCTCTCCAACTTGAAAAGAAATAGAAACAAGGAGTGATTTCTACTGTTCTTCTGTTATAACCCAAAGCGCCTAGGTCTTCCATTTGGAATTCAATCCGTGTTTCGGGATTCGATTTCATTCTGTACAAAACCGTTTGTGTTTTAAACCCAGTCCCAAAATGGATCACTTCCGAAATACGAACAAACACAGCCGTTGCAGCAAGCAAAACAGCTGATAAAATAAGTAATAATGCTTTTCGGGTCCTGCTTTTGCTTGTGTTCAGGATAAAAGCAAACGGAATTCCACCTGTAAAAATGAAAGTAGACAGCATTTTTAACCAGCGTTCATTGAATTCCAGATTGGTAAACCAGGTAATCAGAACCAACATAGCGAAGAGCGACCAGGGAATAATAAAAAAGAGTGATTTAAGTTTCATGCCTGGTTAAACGTAGAATCAATAAGACAAGTATTTCTCTGGCAAAATTAATATTTGAATTGAACGATTAACCCTACTTTTGAACAATACTTCAATTCCTTTGCAAACAACACTTCTTTCACTTCAGGATTCTCTTCCTTTAACATGCTCCAGAGCAGGAACGTGTTGTCATGGAAATTTGGTTCGACTGAATCCCTGGGAAATAGCTCAACTGGCGCAAGCCAAAAACATGTCAGCGAAAGATTTTTGTGAAAAACATACGCTTGCCGGTGGCTCAATCTTAAATTTCAATGGAAAGTCAAATCATATCGGAAAAACTTCCTGTGGATTATATGAAGAGGGTAGAGGTTGCAGCGTTCATCCCGCACGGCCATTAGCTTGTCGTTTGTTTCCTTTGGGTCGGCAAATCCAGAACGAAAATGTGGAATATATCTTTGAAGGAACTCATTTCCCGTGTTTGAGCGAATGTCCCGAAGTGGTTAATTTACCGTATTTAAAAGTAGCAGATTATTTGGCCGGACAGGAAACCAAAGCTTATGAACAGGCCCAGGACGAGTACCTGGAAGTGATGCAAAACATAGCGGATATCTCCTTTGCGTTATTACTTGATACCGGATTAGCTGAGTCGGGCGACACAAAAACGCTGTCGGCCTGGCGAAGATTCGGAACAATGAGCATCGATTCGCTGATGGAACAAATCAGTCCCGAATGGCTGGATGTTTTAATGCTTCCGGATTTGAATGATCTGATTCACGATCCTATAATCTTTGCCAGAACACATAACGAGATTATTCAAACCAAAGCACAGGAGACTTTTGGCGCTTTGAGTAGTTTGGAATCAGTTCAGACAGCTGCAGGATTATCTATGGCAATGGCGCTGTTTTTAGCCAATGCCTTAGGTGCTGATGCAAAAGGTTTATCCGAACACTGGATTGAAATTGCGAAGAGTAATGGTGCCAGGGATGCTTCAGCATAAAAAGACAATCGTTTCCCTCACAAAATCACCATTTTTGTATCTTGTCTTACCAACGCTAAAATTTCTATGTTTCGATCGCTGCTTTTCGTAATCTATTCGCTCTCGTTCTCGTATACTTACTCACAGGATTCATTGATTGTTTTCCCGGCCAACGAACAGCTCAACCAATTCCTGAGTGTTCGCGATTTTTGTGTTTCGAAGAATTCCGATCAGGCGTTTTTTACGGTTCAAAGTCCGGATGAGAGTATTTCACAAATAGCCGCCATGTCACTCATTGATGGAACATGGTCGAAACCGGAATTACTGGCTTTCAACGACGCAAACCGTTACCTGGAACCGTTTTTATCCGATGATGGAGCACGACTTTACTTTGTTTCCGATCGCCCTTCCAGCGAAAAGAAAACAGCAGAGAAAAACTTCGATATCTGGTATGTAGAACGAGAAGTTGTAAACTCCAATCAGTGGAGTAATCCCATCAATTTGGGCAAACCGGTAAATTCCGATAACAACGAATTCTATCCGACTTTGAGCGCGAATGGAAATCTATATTTTACCATGGATGTTCCGAATTCAGGTAGAAAAGACGACATCTATTTCTCCAAATGGAATGGTAAAAAGCACGAAACACCCGTTCTGCTAAACGACAGTATCAACAGCACAGGTTACGAGTTCAACGCGTTTATTTCGCGCGACGAAAGTTTCTTGCTGTACACCAAATACAACGCAGAAAATGGTTTCGGCAGCGGCGATCTGTATATTGCGCGCAAAGACCAAAAAGGCAATTGGACCAAAGCCGAAAACCTGGGCGGAATCATTAACTCCAAATACATGGAATACTGCCCGTTCTACGACCAAAACTCCCAAACCCTCTACTTCACCAGCAAACGTAATTCCCTTGAAAGCAAAGACTTCCAAACGCTGGAAGAGTTCGAGAAATACCTGGAAGCAGGGGAGAATGGCTTGAGTAAGATTTATGGGGTGAAGATTAAGTTGTAGAAGTTTGAATAATCGATTAAATATCTAATTTCATCAAATGAATAATCTCTCAATTCTTACATCTTTTTTGATTTTCCTGTCAGTTATTGGTTGTACAACCACAAAACGAAAATCCAGTAAAGAAAACATCGAATTTTCAGATGTTAAATCTATTACAATTGGCAATGGCAAAGAAGACTCCACTGCCTTAACGATGGTTGAAATAGATGCAAAAACCTTTGTTCGAAAATGGAATAATGCCTACTCAAAGGGACCTTGTAAATACATGCCAACACATTGGATTACAGTTAATCTGAAAGATGGAACTAAACGGTTTTTTCGCCAAAACGGAGAAACAATGAAGGAGAAAGGTGATGAGTGTTTCGATATGGGAAGCTCGGATGAATATAAAGGATTGTATCGATAATAGCAACGGAGGAGCTGGTCATTGAGTCTGCCGCGGCTGAAATGAACCCTGCGCTCTTAATTTCCTTAATTCCTTAATGGTTTGTCAAACTGTGTAGTTCCGCAGCGGAGTCAAAGTCATCCTGCACTCTTAATTCCCTTAACTCCCCTGTCTGCCGACAGGCAGGTTAATGGTTCAAAACTTCATTCCACATCTGAATATATCTTCATCCTGCACCAGATTATTTTCCAAATTCACGACGAAATCTTGCAAACTACCTTTATCTTCAAAAGCTTCGCGTTCTGTCTTCCTCTTTTCCTCTTTTCCTCTTTTGTCTTTTTGACTTTCACCGGGGAAGCTAAGCATGTCAGGGTTTTAATTTTTGCCTTATCTTTGCGTATTCTAAGGTTTTAATATATCCAAATTTTATCTGACTAAATTCACATAAG
>CAMLIF010000031.1 GCA_946479985.1 uncultured Flavobacteriales bacterium | reverse complement strand
GTCGAGCAGCAAAAGTGTTCTTCTGTTTGCAACTTCCAGGAAGTATTTCATTCGTTTCAAACGATATGAGTATGTACTGAGTTCGTTTTCGATCGACTGATTATCGCCAATATCGGTAAGCACCTGCTGAAAGAAACACATTTTACTATTCTCGTGAACCGGAACTAACAATCCGGCCTGAAGCATAATCTGCAGTAATCCGATTGTTTTCAGCGTAATAGATTTCCCTCCGGCATTTGGCCCGGAAATAACCAGCATTCTTCCATCTGCATCCAAAGTAACATGCTGTGGAAAAGTAGGCTTTCCCAGTGCTTTATTACTTTTCCATAGAATTGGATGATAAGCATCAATTAGCTCTATTCGCGTATTGCGGACAATTCCCGGCATAACAGCGTCGAGATCAAGCGCCAGTTTTGTTTTCGCGTTTATGAAATCAACTTCAGTCAACAATTCCTGGTACGCTTCTATCAATGGTAAATGATGTGCAATTTCGGTTGTCAGTTCTCTCAAAATACGGAAAATCTCTTTCCGTTCATCGTCCAGTAACAACTCTAATTCATTATTCAGCGGAATGGTTGCAGCAGGTTCAATAAAGGTTAAACTTCCTGTTTTGGAGGAACCCATAACCGATCCGCCAATTTTTCTCTTGTGCGTTGAAAGCACAGTCAGCACTCTGCGCTCGTTCACAAAAGCTTCCCTGGTTTCTCCCAAAAAACCTTCTTTGCCGAATCGTCTGAGTTCTTTGTCAAAAATACGCCCGATTTGCTGACGTACCGTGTGAATAGATTGACGAATCTGAGCAAGAAAAGGAGATGCATCGCTCTTCACCTGTCCCTTCCGATCAAAAACTTTTTCAATGGAGGTAATGATTTCAGAAGTGAAATATACCTTATTGAGTAATGCGTACAATTCCGGAAAATCCTGCGAGCGTTTATCGAAGAAATGGATGAATCCGTTTACGAGATCTGAGGCCTGACTAATTCGTATAAATCCTTCCTGGGAAAGCACCGCATTTTGGATTGGCAGCAATTTTATTTCATCTAACAATTCTTCGAACTCAATACGCGGAAAAGATTCTCCTTCGACACGAATACGTTTAAACTCCGCGGTTCGCAGCAGCGCTTTTTCAATCGCATCAAAATTATTCGATGGCTGTAAATCCGACAGTCGTTTCTGGGCAGTTTCACCCAAAGCATAGTTCACCAGCCAGTCTTTAATCTGGTTGAATTCTAAATCGTGTAATGTTTGTTGGTCGAAACCTTGCATGGCACAAAATTAACTCAATTCTTGAGTTAAGAAAAGTTGTTCATTTTGAAACTTACAGGAAAGAAACTTACCGGGTAATGAGTTACTATTCGATAAGTATAGATAAACTTCTATAGACACGATATCTGATATTTTCAGTAACTCATTCAATGATTTTCACCAGTTTGGAGAGCTCATTTTTTTGCAAAAAATCAAAGAATAAAAATAGCTGCTTCCTAAGCTATAAAACACGCTTAATTCCTATTTTTAGCAAAAAAAACAGAAAATGAGAATACTTTCTTTCAACGTTAACGGAATCCGTGCAATTGCCGGAAAAACATTTCTCGACGACATGAGATCACATGATTTCGATATCATTTGTTTACAGGAAACCAAGGCAACGGCAGACCAGGTGAAAGAAGTTGTTGCGCCGCTTGCATATCCGTTTGTATACGCAAATGAGGCAATGCGTAAGGGATATTCCGGAACGACAATTCTATCTAAAATTGAAGCGCTATCCGTAACTTATGACATGGGCATTGAAGAACACGACCAGGAAGGTCGCGTAATTTGTGCAGAATACCCGGACTTCTATTTGGTAACAGCTTACGTTCCAAATTCAGGAAGCGAATTGCTTCGATTGGATTACCGCCAAACCTGGGACAGAGATTTTCTTGCTTACTTAAAAAGACTCGAAGCTAAGAAACCGATACTTCTTTGCGGAGATTTGAATGTTGCTCATAAATCAATTGATTTGGCACGACCAAAAGCGAATTACAATAAATCGGCAGGACACATGCAGCAGGAAATAGACGGAATGGACAATTACATTGCCAGTGGTTTTATTGATTCATGGCGCGCCATAAACGGAGACGAAATTAAATATTCTTGGTGGAGCTACCGTGGCGGAGCAAGAGATAAAAATATTGGCTGGCGCATTGATTACTTCCTGGTAAGCGAAAGTTTTCTGCCACGTATTAAATCTGCAACTATTCATAACGATATTCACGGATCTGACCATTGCCCGGTTGCTATAGAAGTAGAATGAGAGAAAACGCAGCTTTCGATAAAACCGTTCTCCACGACAGATTAAAACAGTCTTTGCAGTTTCAATAATCTTAAATTCAATCTTTCAATATAAAGCATCCAAAAATGGATGCTTTTTTTATTCATTTTTTTCAAAATCAGCACTTAAATTGAGATGCCCATTTTTACAAGCGGTTTGTATTTTCACATCCACACGATTAAATTGTTAGTTAATACACTTACTAAAATTTAGTCCAAAAATATTGAGGGGGTAGCCCTCTATCTTAAATGAGTTTGCTCATATAGATTTGTCTTGTGTTAAGTGTAATGAACTTAAAAACTGATATAAAACGAATAAGCTACTACTACTAACTTTTTCATTTGCTGTAGTTATGGATATAGTTTCAGCAAGTGGCTTCGTAAAACATCAGAGTAACTTGTTGCAAGCATCGTCCTCTTTAGTGATTAGGAGGAGAACAGGGGACGATGCCCAACGAGAATAAAAGGCACTGACAAAAGAATGTTTCTATTAGATAAAAAAATTACTTACTACTACTAAGTATGAACCGCTACACACGGATTGATTAAAAGGGGTTTCCGAAACGAAATCTCTTTTTTTATTCCCTTCATCGGGAATTGGTTGACTAATTAAACTGATCCGATTCAAGCAAAAATTTATTCTCAATCACCCAGAGCAGTAAATTGTTGTTTCTCGGATCAAGATTTAATTTCTTGCAAATTCTTGAGCGATAATTTTCTACAGACTTGGTAGACACAAAAAGCAAGTTTGCAATTTCCTTACTGGAATATTTCTGACTAACGAGTTTCAATACTTTTAACTCTGTTGGTGTTAAAGATGCAATTTCTTCCGACAATACTTTAGAAGAAGCATCGGGGTGGTTTTTTTCCAGTGGGTCCCTAAGAATCTGAGGCAAATAGGTCTTTCCTGAAAGAACGCGGTTAATGCACTCAACTATTTCTTCAGACGTATTATCCTTGATTAAATATCCGCTGGCGCCCGTAAAAAAGGCAAGCTTCACCATATCATGCGTTTTATGAATAGAAAGCATGATCACAGCCAGATCCGGATAGTATTTTTTTATCTCTGCACAAGTGTCCAAACCGTTCTTCACCGGCATGTCTATATCAAGAAGAACTACATCCGGCTTAAAAAGAGCAATAGTATCAAGCACTTGGGATCCGTTTTCAAACGACCGTATCTCCACCTCCTGAAACGAAGACTCCAGCAAGAATGTCAAGCCACTGCGAAAAATCGGATGGTCGTCGGCAACAATTATTCTCATTACTAAATGCTTATTGAAATTAATACGCCTTTATTCAAACCGGTTTTGATCTCGAGTTTTCCACCGATAATCGAAGCCCGTTCTCTCATCGTAAGCAGCCCCAGCCCAAACTTGTTATTCGCTTCCGAAAAGCCAATCCCGTTATCCCGATATTCAATCACAACTTCATTGTTTCCTTGCAGACAAGAAACCTTCAGCGCAGTAGCCTGGGCATGTTTAATAGTATTGGCAATACATTCCTGAATAATTCTATAGATTTGAGAATTAGATTCAAGTGAAAGCTTTGCGGCATCTAATTCGAATTCGAAGCTACATACCAGATTAGTTCCGTTCTGTGCTTTCTCTATCAACGCGTTTAACGAACGTTCCAGTCCAATTTTTTCAAGCGCTGTCGGATGAAGCTGATGACTCAAATGTCTTGTTTGTTCCAGTATCTCCCCTATTTCCGCATCAATTCCATCGATTTTGGCAATTTTCCCGGTTGAATACAGATTGAGTTTCGATTTAACTACAGCCAAACTCTGCCCTATATCATCGTGAAGATCTTTAGATATTCTTGAACGTTCATCATCTATTTGTTCGATTAATTTTTGCGAAAAGAGCGCCTTCATTTTACGGGATCTGCGCACCGAATAAATGTAGATCAGCCCACAAATAAGCACTACCAAACCAACAAATAATATCACAATAAATCGTGTAGTAACAGATTTCAACTCGCTTTCCGTTTTCAGGATCTTATTTTTCTGATTCAGGTTTGTAAGCTCATTTTCCATTCGTTCTTTCCCGTAAATGGTTTGATGCCTTGTCAACTCTCTTTCACTGGAAACTTCGCGAATGCTGTCTGAAAGCGCATGAAATTTCTGTTCGAATTGGTACGCCAGCTGAAAATTCCCCTGTGCCTCGGCCAGTTTTGCCTGCAGGTTCAATAGTTCCATTCCCAAACTTGGGTCCTGATAATTCTTCAGCATTTTCTTTGCCTTAGCAATACAATCAGCTGCTATTTCGAAGCGCTTTTGTTCAACCGATACCAATCCCTTGATAATTTGTCCCGAAATCAGAAAATTATGATCCATGTTTTCGTTCAACATCACCAGGGCAGAGTCAACTGCTTTTGAAGCCTCAGCAACCTGATTATTATCTAAATACGACGAGCTCAGATTAATGTAAGCGGTTACAATAGCCGTAGGAAAACCGATTTTCTTTGCATCAGCTACGGTTTGCTTATAATGTTGAACGGAAGCCTTTAAATCACCGGTTTTTTTATTTGCCAATCCGAGGTTATTCAGAATATTGAAGCGCAAACGGGTTTCATTTGACTTTGTTGCCAGCAAAAGGGCGCGTTCCAAATCGGCTTTGGCAGAATTATATTGTTTATTCTCCAATTTCAGTAAGCCCAGGTTGTTTAACAGATAACTGGTAGAATAGTTTTTGTGGTGTTTTTCTGAAATTCGCAACCCGATCAGATAACTCTCAACAGCCTTGTCATCCTGCAAGCGCATTTCATACATAATCCCCAACCCATTGTAGATTTCAATCTGGTTCTCGATAAAGCCTTTTCGTTTGGCTTCAGCGAGCAGTTTTCGAAATCCGGCTTCAGCTTTCAAAACATCTGAATCAAGGGCAATGAAAACCAGGCGTATTTCAGTTGAGTTCTTAAGTTTCTGATCGTTGGTCTTATTCGCAATGTCAATACTCTTTTTATAATACTTCTTTGCGTCTTCTATATTATTTGAATAATAGCTGAAATTGCCGTAATACTGATAAACGAGCCCAACCTCCTTTTCCTTCTTTAGTTTACGCGCAAGACTGATGCATTCTTTCCCCAAACGGAATACAGCTTCACTATCATAATAAGTAGCCTGTCTGATCTTATTTTTCAATTCTTCCAGCTTACGTATATCTGCAGATTGAGAAAATGATAGACTACTCAAAAAAAAGAAGAACAGAACACTAATTATCCGGGTCATTTGTAGCAGTAAAATGGTAAGGTGAAAGTTAATCATTTTAAAATTCGGAAAAGCGAATTATTACAATTTACAGCAAATTACATTCAAACATTTCATTTTGAAAAGCGATTTTTCATTTTGAAAACACTGGTTCTATTGGAAATAAAGGTGCCTGACCGACAATCTTCCCCTGAATCCCCGTTTTCATTGATGTTTAGGTTTTTTTAAGACTTGGTTCTGGCACAAAGGAATACTATTCGCCTGAGCCTACATGAACTTTAAAAACGATGATCATGAAAACGAAAATTTTATTGCTCAGCGCAGGCTTATTTATGTTCGGATTGAATGTAGCAGCACAGGATGACTCAAGAGATCAATTAAAATTCGGTATTAAAGCAGGTATAAACAATTCAAATGTTTGGGATGAAGAAGGACAAGATTTCACTGCCGATTCTAAGAATGGTTTTGCGGGTGGTGTCTTTTTATCTATTCCAATCGGGACTTATTTAGGAATTCAACCGGAGGTTTTATATTCTCAAAAAGGATATCAGGGAACCGGGTCCGTTTTCGGGACAAGATATTCTTACACACGAACATCAGAATACATTGATGTTCCGATTATGATTCAGTTTAAACCAAGCCCGTTTATTACATTCCTGGGCGGACCAACATATTCATTCCTGACACGTCAAACCGATGTTGTTCAGTCAAATTCATTTACACAGGAAGAACAAACGGAATTTGACAATCAGAATTTGAGAAAAAACACTTTGGGAGGAACGATAGGTGCCGATATTAACCTTAGTAATTTCGTAATTGCCCCACGTTTTGGCTGGGACTTCCAAACAAACCATGGAGACGGAACTTCTTCAAGTCCACGTTACCGAAATCAATGGCTGCAGCTAGCAGTTGGTTACCGTTTTTAAGTTTTAGGTGTAGGTGAAATGTGGTGATCCGCCTTCGGGCGGAGAGGATTAGGCACAAGGGAAACTGAGTGCCTTTTCCTTTTTTAATCAGCTACCACAATTCCCGTGTGAACCAGCAAGCCAGCCAAACCGTTCGCAGAAAACCTGGCCTTTTTCAGTTTATTTAATTCCGGATTGATAGCAAAACCGGTTGCTGAGCGAAAATCTGCTTTTTCTAAAACAGATCGTTCAAATTTTGCTCCGTTCAGTTCAGATGCCTCAAACGAGGCTGCTGAAAGATCACACTCTGTAAAATCAACTTCCGTTAAAGAGCATTGAAGTAATTTCGCCTGTTTCATTTTCATTTTATAAAACGAGGAATGATTCAGAGTACAACGCTGAAAACCGACTTCGAAACCAAATGGATTCGCATTTTCAAATAATAATCCGAGCATTTTACAATCTTCAAAAATCACATTTCTAAAAGCCGTATTCCGAAGTTTCACCAAACTCAAATTACAATCCCTGAATTCACAGTCAATGAACTTAAAATCTGAAAAATCCCCATTCGACAGATCACAGGAATCAAAAACACATTTCTCGTAATCTCCTTTTGTCAAGTCTCCGTCAGCCCACTCAACGGACTGAAAAACTTTGTCCACAAAATACACACTCATGCCCTGAATTTCTTTAAACGCTGGCAAAAATAGCCACTATTCGGGATTGTTGATTTCGTGTTAGCAAAGTATTCGTAACTAAATACTAACAAACTCCATTATATCAGAGCAGGCTTTCACTATCTTTGTTTCATGGAAGAAAATACCCCGAGCCGCAGAGTTGGTGTGCGCACGAAAAATTCAATTTTACCCTTAGCAACCGAAATGGGCAAAGTTCCGCCGCAAGCTGTGGATATGGAACAAGCCGTTTTAGGAGCAATGATGCTTGATAAGCATGCCGTTACAGATACAATTGACATTCTTTCTGCCGATTCATTCTACGATCCGAAACACCAATACATTTTTGCAGCGATCCGGGATCTTTTCGGAACTTCCAATCCTATCGATTTATTAACGGTAACCCAGCGCTTAAAGGAAAAAGGTGAATTGGAAGCCGCCGGTAATGTGGTGTATATTTCTTCCCTTACACAGCGTGTTGCCTCTTCTGCCCACATTGAATACCATGCTCGGATTATTGCTCAGAAATACATTCAGCGCGAAATCATTCGCATGTGTGCTGAAACGCTGAAAGACGCGTATGACGAAACAACTGATGTTTTTGACTTGTTGAATAAAGCCGAAGGGCAATTGTTCGGGATTGCAGAAAACAACATGAAGAAAAGTGTGAACACCATGAGTACCGTGGTTACTGAAGCTATTCGCGAGATTGAAGCTGCAGCTAAAAACAGTGACGGACTCTCCGGTGTACCAACAGGTTTCCGGAAACTGGACGAGGTAACTTCAGGTTGGCAAAAATCAGATATGATTGTAATTGCAGCACGTCCGGCAATGGGAAAAACAGCTTTTGTGCTTTCCATGGCCCGCAATACGGCAGTAGATTTCAACATGGGAGTTGCAGTATTCTCTCTGGAGATGTCAGCAGTACAGCTTGTAAAACGTTTGATTGCCAGCGAAAGCAGGATTTCTGCCGAAAAACTGCGTAAAGGACAATTGGCAGATCACGAATTTCACCAATTGCATTCACGCGTAGAGAAATTAGCGAAAGCTCCTATTTTTATTGATGATACTCCCGGATTGAGTGTTTTCGACTTGCGTGCAAAATGCCGCCGCTTAAAATTGCAGTATGACATTCAAATGGTCATCATTGATTACCTGCAGTTGATGTCGGCAGGAAGCAGCAAAGGCGGAAACCGCGAGCAGGAAATTTCAACCATTTCACGTTCGATCAAGGAAATTGCAAAGGAGTTAAATATTCCGATCATAGCGCTTTCACAGCTGAGTCGTTCGGTTGAAACCCGTGGTGGTGACAAACGTCCGGTTCTGTCAGATCTTCGTGAATCTGGAGCTATTGAGCAGGATGCCGATATCGTGAGTTTCTTGTACCGCCCGGAATATTACGGTTTGATGGAAGCGGAAGATGGCTCTTCGAACCAAGGAGTTGGTGAAGTCATTATTGCGAAACACAGAAATGGTGCTTTGGAAACGGTTCGTATGCGTTTCGTTGGACAATTTGCACGCTTTGAGAACTTCGAAGACGAAACTAATTTCAATGAAGATTTTAATCCGACAAGCCTGAATTCCGGAATGACACGTAATGCTTCATTCGATACTCCTGCAAAAACATTTAGAAGCTCCATGGATAACATTCCGGATGTTGATTTTAACGAGAATTCGGATGTGCCATTTTGAGAACTTTACAATGAAACGGATTTCTCCACTTGAGGGAAGCCTGAATCCTCAATTACTTAAAAAAGCACAACATTGATAATCAAGAGACGTTGAAACAAAGAGATTTCTTACTTTAGTTAAAATGAAACACTTAAAAACACTCATCCTTGCCATTTTCCTGATCTCAGCATCAGCTGCTAAGGCAACTTCAATTTTAGTTCCGATGGATGAAAAACAGGTGAATCATCTGAAGGCATACGGAATTTCCTATTGGGTTCTGAACAACGAAGTAACCATGGAATGGCTGCTCAATTACCGTGGCGGATCATTCCTTTTCCCACATTTATCAACTATTGAAGAAGAATTAATTATTCGAGGGGTAAGCTACGAAATTGTAACCGACGGACAAATGAATGCCATTCGGACAGAAATTTCGAATCCGGAAGTAAATATGGAAATTGTTCAACTGGAAAAAGCACCGAAGATTGCAGTTTATACGCCGTACAGCGCGCTTCCATGGGATGATGCCGTAACCATGGTCCTGGAATATGCAGAAATTCCTTATGATAAAATCTACGATTCAGCAATTGTAAACGGAATTCTCCCCAAATACGACTGGCTTCATTTACATCACGAAGATTTCACAGGACAATACGGAAAATTCTACAACTCGTTCCACAATGAAACATGGTATAAAAATCAGGTTGCAGACGCAGAAAAGGATGCGGCAAACTTAGGCTTCAATAAAGTTTCGGAATTAAAATTAGCAGTAGCCCAAAACATCAAGAACTTTGTTGTAGGAGGCGGTTTTCTTTTCACCATGTGCAGCGGAACCGATAGTTTCGACATTGCTATGGCTGCCCAGGAAACAGACATCTGTGAAACCATGTATGATCATGATCCGAGAGACCCGAATTGTCAGAAAAAACTGAATTACGGCTACACACTTGCATTCGAGAATTTCCAATTGGTACAGGATCCGTTAACCTATGAATATTCCGATATTGACGGTACAAACCTCCATATTCAGGGCGAAAGCCAGGATAAATTCACTTTGTTTGATTTTTCTGCCAAATGGGATGTGGTACCAACCATGCTTACTCAATGTCATACGGACGAGATCAATGGCTTCATGGGACAAACTACCGATTTCAAAAAAGACCTGATCAAATCGAATGTCTTAATTCTTGGTGAAACAAAATCTATCAATACGGTGCGTTACCTGCATGGCGAATACGGCCAGGGAACGTGGACTTTCTATGGCGGCCACGACCCGGAAGATTATCAGCATAAAGTTGGTGATCCGCCTACAGACTTGAACTTACATCCGAATTCTCCGGGATATCGATTGATCCTGAACAACATTTTATTTCCGGCAGCTAAGAAGCAGAAAAGAAAAACGTAAATGTTCGACAAAATATCAAAGATCATCTTAATCCTCACGGTATTCATTCTAGTTGCGTTAATTGCATGCGTGATCTTATATGCGATTGATTTTAGTCCCGGCAGCTAAAAAGCAAAAGCGTAACTACTTATCGGCTATAAATGCAATAATTAGCAGGAAATCCCGACGTCCCGATAACTTACAGCTGCTCCATTAATAGCTCAAGCCTTAATGATTCGATAACACTGACCTGTCTTTATTAACCTTAACATAACTCAACTCTAAACTTTAAGGAAACTGGCGCAAATACCTTTGACCTGTAAATAAAACAGGATGCAAACAACTAAAGTGCAAACCATATTGTTGGTAGATGACGAAAGAGATATTCTCGAATTCTTACAATACAATTTGGAAAAAGAGGGGTATAAAGTCTTCACAGCAAATGACGGGCTAGAGGGTGTGGAAATGGCACAAAAAGTTTCTCCCGATTTAATCTTAATGGATGTCATGATGCCGCGAATGGACGGAATTGAAGCGTGCCAGATGATTCGACAGGATTTACAGCTGAATTCACCATTAATTGCCTTTTTAACGTCCAGAGCAGAAGATTACTCGCAAGTAGCCGGGTTTGAAGCCGGAGCAGACGATTACATCACCAAACCTATTCGTCCGCGTTTATTGGTTTCAAAAGTGGAAGCATTACTGAGAAGAGCAGGAAGAGCTACAGGTCAGGCACAGGAAATCACTACTTCATCATTGGTTGTAAACAGAGAAAAATTCCTGGTTTATGCACACGATACTGAACTTCAATTGCCGAAAAAAGAATTCGAATTGCTCGAGCTCTTAGCCTCACGGCCGGGAAAGGTGTTCACCCGTGAGCAAATTCTGTCAACCGTATGGGGCGATGAAACCATTGTTGGAGAAAGAACCATTGACGTTCATATCCGCAAATTGCGTGAAAAGTTAGGAGAATCGTATATTCGTACTATTAAAGGCGTTGGATATACGTTTACAGAAAAGTGAAAAACAGCAAACCTCTCGTTTTAGTTCTCATTGGAAGTTCCCTTATCGGTGCTTTCACGCTTCTTTTGGTTTTATCACTGGAGCTTTTTTATAACGTCCCGATTTTTCCGGCTTTAGCAATTCCAGTGGCCATTTTTCTCTTCACGTTTACTGTTTTCTATTTCTTCGTCAAGAAATTTATTCATGAACGATTAAGTGTGCTGTATCGCTCGATTAGAAAGGGGAAAATGAATGTTGAGATTCCCTTCGAAATGTCGATGCGAAAAGATGTGATTGGCGCAGCGCAGGAAGAGACAAAAGAATGGGCTGAGCAAAAACAAACCGAGATCATTGCACTAAAAGAACAGGATAAGTTTCGACGCGAGTTCCTAGGCAACCTGGCACACGAGTTAAAAACACCCGTTTTCTCTATTCAGGGCTATGTTTTAACGCTGTTGGAGGGCGGATTGGAAGACGACAAAGTAAACCGGATATTTTTGGAAAGAGCAGCAAAAGCGATTGACCGAATGACTCATATTTTGGAAGATCTGGATACATTGACCAAACTCGAAGTAAATGATCTGAAACTTGAAATGCGCCCGTTCGATATTCGTGAACTAGCCAAAGAAGTAATGGAAAGTCTGGAGCTGAAAGCCGAAGAAAAGTCTATTTCACTTCGTTTTTCCAAAGAAAGCGCAAAAGAAGCCATGGTAAAGGCAGATCGGGGACGAATTGCCCAGGTATTCACGAACATTTTGTCGAACTCAATTTCCTACGGAAAAGAAGGCGGTGAAACAATTATTCGTTTCTTCATTGTTGACGATCTGGTTTCTATTGAAATCTCGGATAATGGCCCGGGAATAGAACCAAAACACTTCCCTCGCCTCTTCGAACGCTTTTACCGCGTAGAGAAAAGCCGGAACAGGAACGAAGGCGGTTCAGGGCTTGGACTTTCAATTGTAAAACACATTCTCGATTCTCACAATCAAAGTATTTCCGTTCGCAGCACCGTTGGAATTGGTTCTACTTTCACTTTTTCATTAGACAGATTCAAAGGAAGTTCAAGCGCTTTAATTTCATCACGCGGAATTCAGATCAAGTAATTCAACATCCCGGGAATTGTAACTATTTTTAGGTCGTTATTTATTAATCGAACCTCCGAAGAAGCCCGCTGATGAAAATTCTTGTACTTTTTGCCTTCTCATTGCCATTTGTTGTTGTTGCTCAATTCAGAGATGACACCTTGGATCTTTCTCGTAAAAACTATTCAGTGTTTCCGCAATCAAGAAATGGTGTCGATAATTACAACTATTCTCATATACCGTACATTTCAGTGAAAAATCCGGATACCAGGCAATTGGAAACGGTAAAAAACAGTAATGAAATTAGCATGTCTGCTTATGACAACATTCGTTTCGATGGAACTTACTGGACCTATAGTTATAATGAAGAAGTTCCGCCAATTCTCGATTCACTTGCAGATGGAACTTATTTATTCTACTATCACCAGGTTCCATATTTGGATAAAGACACCCTGAAATTCAAGCAAGATGTTGTAAATGCTGTGATTCCGATATTGAACAACACAGTTAACGGAACAGTGCGCTGGTACTATCCAAACGGAATGCTAAAGCAGGAATCCGAGTATTTGAATGGAGAGAAGCATGGCGCTACATTTATTCAGGACATCATTCCCATTAAAGAAACCAACTCATTCTTTAAAATTTATACCGACACAAAAAATTACCAGCACAACCGCCTGGATGGTTTGCGTACATTCATTTTAAACAAGGATGAAGAACTAAATAAGAAGAAGAAAATTCGTCTTCAATTCCATAAAACAATGAACTATTCAAACGACACACTCAACGGAGAATACGAGGTTATCCTGAATGGGAAGGAACTGACTTCGGGCGATTTTCAAATGGGAAGATTAGTGGGAAAATGGACAATCAACGAATGGGAAATAGTGGACTCAAAACTCGAAATCTTTCCACAATTCAAATTTGAAGTAAATACAGAGAACGCTGTAAGCTATGAAACGTTCTTCTACAGAGACAGATTAGATCGTGATCCTAATAACGCAAAACGTTATCCAAACCACCGCAATGGCCAGGAACATCAACAGAATTTCGACGATGACTTTTCGGAATATCCGATGTACGAAGAACCCTACTACGCTGAAAGCTATCACTTACTCTCAACCTTCGACCATATACTGGATATCCCGAATTGCATGAAAGTCAAGTACACTTCTTCCCCTCAGCAAAGTATTTCAGCTGTCGACCCGGATCACCTTTCGAGCCTTATAAATAACGCTGGACAAAGAATTGAAGTGCGACAATTGATTGATTCCTGTGGAGTAAAGTTCGATTATAAAAACTACACGGAATACTATCGCAACGGAAAAATACGCTGCTCATTTGATTTTACCAACCCGAAAGATCTCTACAAATCGAAAGTCTACCATAGAAACGGAAAAGTAATGAACGAAGTCATTTATCCTTCCGGGGACAATATATTCCATCAATACTGGTACAATGAGCTGGGGACAATATTTCATCACACCACACATACAGCGGACGGAACACAGATTGCAATTATTGAAAATGCATATAACAAAGTAATTGACGGAAAAGAGTATTCTCAAAACTACCAAACACAAAACTGGTATTACAACTACAACGGAAATATCAGTACTGAATGGGATCAGGATTACCTGGTGTACGCCGAGTACAATCCTGACCTGTCGTTAAGATCAAAACACATTTACAGTCCGTTGGAAAGAAAAGGCCTTATTATCTCGGCTGAAAGCAATGAATTGTATCAACGTGTACTGGCTTATACAATTAGCGCTGATTACCAAACCGTTCAGTTTTCAGATGTCATTCGTATTGGTGATTTTGAAATGACCCGAACGTATAGTTCCGAAACGCAAATGTCGGAGATTGACTCCATTCGACTAGTCAACAACAAGGTATTGCCGATCTACTTTTTAAGTTCACTACCGTTGAATTTCCCGGCGAATGTGGTACAACAACCGCTCATATATCATTCAGAAGTTTATTCAGGAACTTTTCAGATCAAAAAATCAAAAAATGAAGAAAGCCGTCTGAAAACCGGTAAGCACAAAGCTACGCTTTCCATTAACAGCGATATCACAGGGATTTTACTCGAATTCCTTAGTGAGCTGGATTTCAATATTTATAATGAAGCAAACAACGGGTTTAGTGAGGACATATATATGCCTGAAGTATACAAAAAATCTCTCTCTCTGGAAAAAATTCAGTTCACAATTACAGATGGTAAAACCATTCATAGTATTCGGCACGTTGCCCCAAATGGATTTCCGCTTTATACTTACGATCCAATTTTATCCCGAACCAAATGGTACAATTATTATCCTAATGAATTAGATTTTGATTATGGGGTAGATCCTTCTGAACAAGCATCAAAATCCTTCTTATCGGAATCAACTATTGACAATTCGTCGTTTTATGAAACCCTCCATTTAGATTATTACGGCGATACCACCTACTATAGATTAAAAGATTATGTGAACAAAACCGAAATAGGAAGAGAAATCAGCTCTTACCAAAAAGAATTCTACACCATTGAAAATGGCGAATATCTTAATTTCACCAGATTTAATCCTGGAGACAATGACTCAATGGTATTAAGATTCAAATATGATAAAGCCAATAAGCGTTGTCAGACCTATTTTAATAACGGAAAAGTCTCGGTAGACTACGTCATTCATAATGAAATGGTTGCTATCATTGAGTACGACACATTATCACAGGTTGAACAAATTTCAATTATTAAGAGCGGATATCTGGTTTCAACCGAAAACTATAAAAACCGGTTTCTCACAAGCACACAACAGTATTTTGTTGAAGACTCCATAAAACCAGATCTGCACGGCCTGCCTTATGAACTTGACCCACAGCTCTTCAGTTGGTACGATCCGCAAGAATCAAAATACGGAGTTACATCGAGAAATCATCAGAACAACCACCAACGATCAAACACAACAAAGTACATTAACGAAAAGATCGTAGAACAAGGCGTTCTTGACAATAGAGCAAAAAAGGGAATTTGGACATATACTTATCCCACATTAGGTAAGTACACCATTGAGTTTAGGGATTCGATTTACATTAAATCAGGAAATAGATACAGTATAACATCAGAATATATATGCTTTTATGATGAGAACAACCAAATTCGGTCAAAAGGAAATTTGCGTGAGTGGAGCGCCGAATATTCGTGCATTCAGGATGATTATTCTGAACAATACATGATCGAATACGATCTATACAACGGAGAATCTACGAAAGGGAAATCCATTCCAATTGTGAACTATTACCCCAATGGCAATAAAATGAACGAAGGTTTGCTTGTTGATGGAAAACCCGAAGGATTATGGAAATGGTATCATGCAGATGGCTTGTTGTATAGACTGGGTAAATATGAAAATGGTTTGAGAGAAGGTCGTTGGCTGGAAGGTGATCTTTCAAAAGTTCGGTTTACCGGTGAAATGTGTCTTGATACCGAATCTTCAGAATACAAAAGTATGCTTACTCAAATCAGTGTAACCATTACCTATTTTGAGAACGGAGAATCGCGTTTAGTGGAATACCATGACATCAACACAAATTAAGTAAGCTGTTTAAGCGTTGCCAGATACTCTTGTTCCAATTGTCCGGGAGTTGGAATAAGAATACACTTTTTATCCAGGAATTTCAGATCCATCAGCGTAGAATAACCATTTCGCGAAACTATGGTTTCTGCCGATGCAATTTCCAGATCAGCCTGTTTCCAGTCGCTGACAAGTTGAATATTTACAGGTAATTCCGCATACGATTTGGAAGAAATAAGCACTAAATTCTGCTGACCATAGTTCTCCAAAATCCAATGAAACAAGTGTTCTGCATACGGTTCCGGCCCGCTAACTATTCCAACAACTTTTCCGGGAATTGCAGTGGTTTCGACATTTCTGAAACGCGAATACCAGCCAATGTATGTCGAATCATGAGTTGGTTCACTCAATACTCCGGCTAAACGATTTTCAGCTTTGTCCATAATCCAAACTTCATTGAATTTCGACATCCAGCGTTTGTGGATTCGCTGTGCCAGCCAACCTGCTTTCGGAGGGAGTTTTGTTTGATGCGTAATGAAAACAGAATGAATATTCGAAGATCGTAAGCCATAAGAATGGTCTGACAGAACAAAATTGACTTGATGTTCTTTCACTAGTTTTTCAACGAGTTGGTGTTCCCTCCTATTCCATTTGGCAAATCGAAGGCCGTTACGAACGATTTCACGTGTAAAATTTCCATCGCCTTTAAAACGGAAGTGAAAGCCTGTATGAATCAAAAAAGTTGCTGGAATAGCGAATTTCCGGAATATAGATTCTTGCTCTCCTGTACATCGAATGAATAATTCATTTCCGCTGGCAGACAAATCCTGCAGCAACGGAATACAACGCGCTATGTGACCGTTTCCCCAATTGAGGCAACCGAATAATACCTTTTGATTCTGTAGATCTTTCGGCTGCATGAAAACCTATTCAGTTCGCTTCATTGAAATTGGAGCAGCTTTAGAAAGAACATACGGGAAGTTCTCTTCCACAAACGAACTTGGATCTAAACCAAACTCATTCTTTTCGGTCAAACTCATTCCTTTGATAAAGAAATAAGCGTTCATAATTACTTTATGGAACCATGGCAGCTCGTTGTCGTTTGATAAGAATTTACGGATCACCACAAAACGGAAATCACCAATATGATCACTGTGGTGATACTCACATGCATAACGCGATTTTATCTCGATTTCATTGTTCTGCACTAATTCCTCAACCACTTGCTTGAACATCATATCCAGTTTCGGCTGAATCCGGAAACCAAGCTTGAAATCAACACGAATCAGATCATTTTCATCGTGTATAGTTACTTTGTATTCTTTTGTATATGGCTCATCAGCAGTAATAACATGAACAAACCAGTAACGTTCTGCTCTTTTCGGCTGTTGTTCCAGAATCGAATAAAACACTTTTGATTCCACTTCATCCGCGCGTTCTGCACTAGTTAAGTAAACCAGGTGTGTTGCATAGGTTGGGATCTGATCATCAGCTGAAAGCTTACGCAAAACCGGCAGAAAGCTTTTGATCTTAACAAACTCCAAATAACTGGTTCGTATAATTTTACTCTTGTAAATCACATACATGAGTCCTATGAGGCTTATTGCAATAATCAGTGTCACAAATCCACCATGAGGGAACTTCTCAATTTGGGCTACCAGGAATGCCATTTCGATAACGAAGAAAACCACAATCATCGAGTAACGTAGAATCTTATTCCAGTGTTTTTTAGCCATGTAAAAAATCAGGAGAATTGAGGTTGAAATCATACACAACACAATCGAGAGACCATAGGCCGCCTCCATATTCTCTGATTTCTTGAACAAGAATACAACACCAATACACCCAAGCATCAGAAACCAGTTTATCGATGGAATATACAGCTGTCCCTTAATATCCGACGGGAAATTCACTTTTACGCGAGGCCACAAATTCAAACGAATAGCTTCATTAATAAGAGTGAAAGACCCTGAAATAAGCGCCTGAGATGCTACAATCGCCGCAGCAGTTGCAATGATAACCGCAGTTAGTTTAAACCATTCCGGAACAATCAAATAAAACGGGTTGTTATCACCAATCGTTTTTTCAGGATTAAGAGCCGCTTGTTGCAATAAATAAGCTCCCTGACCAAAATAGTTCAACAGCAACATAGTTTTCACAAAGACCCAGCTTACCCGAATATTCTCTTTTCCACAATGTCCAAGATCCGAGTACAATGCTTCTGCCCCGGTGGTACACAAGAAAACTGCTCCCAGAAGCCAAAAACCTTGCGGATAATTCACCAATAAGTCATATGCATAGTATGGATTCAATGCTTTTAAAACCCCCGGATTTTGAATGAAATATGCTCCACCAACAATTCCCAGCATAAGAAACCAAATAAGCATCACAGGCCCGAAAGCTTTACCAATGAACTTAGTGCCGAACTGCTGAATGACAAAGATTCCAATGATAATTGCAATAACAATTGGCATCGTTTTAATGTTGGGATTCACATAGCTCAATCCTTCAATAGCTGAAGAAACAGAAATTGGCGGCGTAATAATTCCATCTGCTAAAAGCGCCGCACCACCTATCATTGCCGGCACTACCAACCATTTCTTTTTTCTGCGCACCAGTGTATAAAGCGAGAAAATCCCGCCTTCTCCCTTGTTATCCGCACGAAGTGTAATGATTACGTATTTGATAGTAGTTTGAATAGTTAATGTCCAAAAAATACAAGATAAACCACCAAGGATTAGCTGATCAGTAAGCGTTCTATCACCGGCAATAGCCTTAAGTACGTAGAGTGGTGAAGTCCCGATATCACCGAAAATAATTCCGACAGTGATTAACAATCCCGCGAAGGATAACGCGTGATGATGATTTTTTGACATGTTCAATATTTTGCACTAAAATTACACAAAAGGTAGCAGGTAGAGTTCGAAACTGATATACTTTTCCAGACACTTTCGCACAAAAAAACACTATTTTTGCGGTTCGATTATGGCAAAAAACAAGCTCAAACGGTTCGCTGAGATGAAAGCATTTCCAAATGTTTTCGAACCAACTCTGGATCCTAATCCGGCAGAGGATTTCAATCTGAAGGGGAAATGGCGTTCAGATTATTTCAAGAACAACAATCCTATTATCCTGGAATTAGGCTGCGGCAAAGGTGAATATACTGTGGGATTGGCGAAACACTATCCGAACAAAAACTTTGTGGGCGTAGACATTAAAGGTTCACGTATGTTTGTTGGAGCCAAAGATGCTTTAGATGCCGGCATGAAAAATGCGGCTTTTTTACGCGCAAAAGTAGATTTCATTGAGCAGTATTTTGCAGTAGATGAAATTGATGAGATTTGGCTGACCTTTTCCGATCCACAAGCCGAAAAACCGAGAAAACGATTAAGTTCAAGACTTTTTGTTGAACGTTATCAGCGTATTTTAAAGCCCGGAGGACTTGTTCACATGAAAACTGATTCCGACCTGCTTTTTGAATCTACTGAAGAGCAGATAAAAGAGCATGGTTATGAAGTTGTTGAATTAACCTGGGATTTATACAAAAGCCTGCCAGCTGACCTGGCCCCTACCATTCGGGAAATCCTGCATATCAAAACACATTACGAACAACTTTTCACAGCAAAAGGGTCTGTGATTAAATATTGTTCTTTTAGAATTCATCATTCGCAAATTGCATAAGCGAACCGCTCCCTATATGATTGTGGTCGTCCATATAAATAGCCGCAGGAGGTAGAATAATACTCTGGAAGGTCTCCCGAACACCACGAACGACTTCCCGAACGCGTGTGAAACGAAATT
This sequence comes from uncultured Flavobacteriales bacterium, assembly GCA_946479985.1. The sequence continues at coordinate 12,669 of CAMLIF010000031.1, read as the reverse complement.
TATAACATTGGATGGCTTCCCGAACGCTTGTGGCAATAAATTAATCACCACGAACAGCGTCCCGAACATCCTTCATACGAAATTTGCCGCACCAAACAATCAATTCTTCAACCATGGCAGCAAATAAATGAATGCAAACGGCATATTATCACAGCAATGAACCTATGAAAAAGTGCGTTGAATAAATTATTCCTGCATGGAGGAGAAATTGAAAAACAATCCGATTGTTGCAAATGAAGTGCTCTGTCTGAAACTGTTATTGGAAAGATTGAAACTTGGTCCAACTTGAAATTGGAACTTTAACCAGTCTATCCCGCCTCTTAATGTCAACGCTGGTTCGATCAGGAAATTGCTGCTATTGCTCTGTAAATACGCAATTTGATCTTCATCTTCAAAAGTCAGATTTCCGCGGATGTTTGAATAGTTCAGTACTGAGAATCTGGACGAAATCGCCACAGAGAAATACTCTGATTTATATCCGAAAACAGGCTGAATACCATATCTCAGAATGTTAGCAGAAATTTTCCCGGTTGTTCCCGGATACTGCTCTACGGTTGACGGCAAATGATTTTCAACTCTCCCCGCTCCTATTAGTCCGTAAGTTTCAAACACGAGGTTCTCATTAAAAACTTTATAATACCCAATTCCGCCTTCACCAAACCTTCCTGATCCACCGTTCCCGTTATCCAGCTCCTCCGGAATAAACCAACCACCATTTGCCTGAATTGCAATTGAGTTAGTTAAACCATAGGCGCCCTGAAATTCGATTTGACTTGTGTTTCCCGCAGCAGCAATGGATGTTTCCCCTTTCTCACTGATCATAGGGGCATTCTGTGTATTCGCAGAATAATAATTTGGACTACATGCTGTTAACAACGAATAACATGCAACAGCGCACAACAGCAATCTTGTGTTCACGCATTTTCTTTTTTTCTTCACCATCTCTCTCACGTTTAATTACGGATTTCTTTGAACCCTTGAATTAAATTAAACATTTGAATCTTAACAGTTTCACAAAAAAACAAAAATCCCTCAACCATTAAGAAGAGGGACTATATTTTTTCAAATTGAAAAGTAGTTAAGAACAATCCTCTTTCCAATTTGTTCCGTCGTTGCGGATTCAATGATCAAGCTACTTTCAATCGTGCAACCTTGCTTTTTGAGAACTGCGCTTTCGCATATTCAATTTCTACACGGTATTCTTTTTCCTTTTTAGACGGAAGATCATACATGGCATCAGTTAAGATTGCTTCACAGATTGATCGCAAGCCGCGTGCTCCTAATTTAAACTCAAGGGCTTTTTCTACGATAAAATCCAACACTTCCGCATCGAATGTCAAACGAATACCATCGATTTCGAAAAGACGCGTATACTGTTTGATAAGCGCATTTTTAGGTTCCGTCAGAATACGTTTCAAACTTTTCGCTTCCAAAGGTTCCAGATATGTTAATACCGGAAAACGACCGATTAATTCAGGAATTAATCCAAAGGTTTTAATATCCGTAGGGTTGATGTATTTCAGGAAGTTATCGGTGTCGATTCTTACTGAATCTGCCTGCCCAAAACCAATTGTTTGTGTATTCACACGGCGCGCAATGATTCTTTCTATTCCATCGAATGCACCACCACAAATGAACAAAATGTTTTTAGTGTCGATCGTGATCATTTTTTGTTCCGGATGTTTTCTGCCTCCTTGCGGCGGAACGTTTACAGACGATCCTTCCAATAACTTCAACAATGCCTGCTGAACTCCTTCACCGGAAACATCTCGTGTAATTGACGGATTATCACTCTTACGCGCAATTTTATCTATTTCATCAATAAATACAATTCCGTGCTGAGCAGCCTGGGCGTTATAATCAGCGGCCTGAAGTAAGCGGGAAAGAATACTCTCAACATCTTCACCTACGTAACCGGCTTCTGTTAAGACAGTTGCATCAGCTATACAGAAAGGAACATTCAACATTTTTGCAATGGTTTTCGCCAATAACGTTTTACCTGTTCCGGTTCTTCCCACTAAAATAACATTCGATTTTTCAATCTCGATATCGTCAATTTTAGTTTGGTTCAATCGTTTATAATGATTGTAAACAGCTACGGAAAGCACTTTTTTAGCATCTTCCTGACCGATTACGTATTCATCCAATTTCGCCTTTATTTCCATAGGTTTCAACACGTTTACCGGAGCAGCCTCTTTGCTTTTGGAAGTTACTTCTTCGTCAACAATCGAGCGCGCCTGAACGATGCAATGATCACAGATATGACCAGACAAACCAGCAATTAACAAACCTACCTGATTTCGTGGTCGCCCACAAAACGAACATGTTGTTTCTCTTTTAGACATTCTTCAAATCCTTGGTGACAAAAAAGTCACTATGACGATACCATCAGAGTGACTTTTCTATATGTGTGTACAAAGGTAGTTTATTTCGGGTTGCGAGTCAAGACTTCGTCAACCATTCCGTAAGCTTTTGCTTCTTCAGCGGTCATCCAGTAATCGCGATCAGAATCCTCCCATACCTTTTCGATTGTTTGTTTCGAATGATGAGCAATAATTTCATACAATTCTTTCTTCAGTTTTTGAATTTCGCGTGCTGTAATTTCAATATCAGAAGCTTGTCCCTGAGCTCCGCCAAGCGGTTGGTGAATCATTACCCTTGAATGTTTCAAAGCAGTTCTTTTACCTTCAGCTCCGGCGCACATCAAAACTGCTCCCATGGAAGCCGCCATTCCTGTACAAATTGTTGCTACATCCGGCTTAATATACTGCATCGTGTCGTAAATTCCCAAACCTGCGTATACAGATCCTCCGGGAGAGTTCAAATAAATTTGAATGTCTTTCTTTGCGTCTACAGACTCCAGGAATAATAATTGAGCGTTAACAATATTTGCTACCTGATCGTTAATTCCTGTTCCAAGGAATAAAATCCTATCCATCATCAAACGGGAGAAAACGTCCATTTGTGTCATATTCAAATGACGTTCCTCAATGATATAAGGTGTTAAGGAAGATTCGATGTAGCTATCCAAATGCATGCTGGAAATACCGACATGCTTTGTTGCATATTTATGAAATTCGTTTTTATCAAACATTGGTCGTGTGTTTACTTATTGAACATTAAAATTAGTAGGATTTGGTTGAAATGGAATCGTTTTAGCAGAAAATTAACTGGAAGAGTTTTGAACACTCAAAAGAGGATACTTCGGTAAACTCGGTGCGAGAAGTTTGAAGAGGAAAACGGAAAGTCTGTGAGTAAAGCGAACTAATGTTTTTTTTGCTATTTCTCTCTTTTAGATCAAAGCGGTTCAAATACTATTTCGTAACTGGTATGTCTTCTTACATTGATAACGGAATTGTCTTCAAAGATCAAATATTGCCCTTTGATGCCTTTTAATACGCCTTCTACCACCGGGGTTTTATCAAAGGTCATGCTCTTAACTTTATCCGGATAACTCAAAACAGGATAATCAAAAACAAAAACATCATCATTCCCGCTTACGAAATCACGCAGATCGAACGGCAATAAATCTTCCAATTTGCCTTTTTCTTCAATCAGGTCAATGCTGTGATCAATTTCGTTTCTAAGCATGCGCTGCCAGTTTGTTTTGTCGGACATGGAAGATTTCAATGCAGCTTCAATCATACCGGCTTCATATCTGTTCGAAGTTTCAGCCAAAATAATTGTTTGGTAAGCACCCTGATCTATCCAGCGTGTTTTTTCCTGTCCTGCACGAGTTACACCAACTTTAATTCCATCACTTGCAGCTAAATACACAATATGCGGTTGATTGTGATGTTTTTCTTCCCATTCCAAATCCCTTCCTTCTCCCAAATGTGCTTTACATAATTCAGGATTGATAATGCATGGAGAAGCTTGTGGAGCACTCTGGAAACAGCTGAAACAAAATCCTTGTCCGAAAGAGGTTTTTGTGCGTTTTTGACAATTCTCACACAAAATAATTCCCGTATGTGTTAGGCGAATAGATTTTCCAATGAATTGATTCATCAAAATTGTTTCTTCTAATTCCAACGTATACTGAACCGGACTTTCGTAACTGGTTCTCATTTTGGTAATTAATCCTTTTATCATGACTCAACGATTTGTTCTAATTCTTCCGTGCTTTCCATCCAGCACTCTGTGTAATAATCCAATTTACCCTTAGCTTCTTCAAAAGCTTTTAATACCGGCCCTGTTACCGCCATATCACTAAAGTCGAGTTCTGATAATTTAGCTTCGAGTTGTTTTGTTTCGGATTCGAGGGTTTTAATTTTTTCTTCCAGTGTTTTTACCTGATTCTGAAGTTTGTTACGCTGACGTTTCAACTCTTTTCTTTCGTCGTTGGAAAGCCCTTTTGTTTCCGGCTCAACCTGAACCACCGCTACAGTTTTTTCTTTACCTGCCGATTTCTTCTCATCATTTACAACAACCGGATCTCCGTTCAATTTGCGCTGCAGATAATCATGTACACCAAAATGATGAATTTTCAATGCCTGGTTCTCAATATCCCAAATTCGGTTCGTCAAGCCATCGAGGAATTCTCTGTCGTGCGAAACGATCAAAAAGGTTCCTTCATATTTCTGAAGTGCGTTTTTCAACACCTGTTTACTTTGTATGTCGAGATGATTTGTAGGCTCATCCAGAATCAGAACATTCGACGGGCTTAACAACAATTGACAAAGCGCCAACCTCGTTCTTTCTCCACCCGAAAGCACTCCAACCTTCTTATCTGCATCTTCTCCTGAAAACAAAAACGCCCCCAAAATAGAACGCAATTCTTTACGAACATCTCCAACAGCAACAGCATCAACTGTTTCGAGAACGGTCTTATTTTTATCCATTCGTTCTGCCTGATCCTGGGCAAAGTATGTAACCTTCACCTGGTGCCCATGATTCACCGTGCCATCAAATTCTATTTCGTGCATCATACACTTAAACAATGTTGACTTACCAACACCATTTGGTCCAAGCAATGCTATTTTCTCACCACGGCCAACAGAAATGGAAATATCTTTGAAAAGTGTTTTGGTCCCGTAAGTTTTTCCTACATGATCCATTTCCAAAACCAGTTTTCCAGGTTGAACACTTAAAGGAAAATAGATATTCATCTTGGCAATGGCATCCGACTCAACTTCAATTCGCTCGGTCCGTTCCAGTTTCTTAATCAACGATTGCGCAAATGCGGCTTTATTTTTCTTCGCCCGAAACTTGTCGATTAATTCTTTTGTTTGCTTAATTTCTTTGTCTTGCTGTTTCTTCGCATCCGTAAGTCGCTCCATATCTTCAGCACGCTGTGCCTTGTATTTGGAATACGCATACGGGAAATCGAGCAATTTTCCCAGGGTAATATCCCAGGTTCTGTTCGTTACATTATCGAGAAATAACCTGTCGTGCGAAATGACTATAACGGCTCCTTCAAATTTCGACAGATAGTTCTCCAGCCATTGAATTGAGACAATATCCAGGTGATTTGTAGGCTCATCGAGCAACAGTAATCCGGGCTTATTAACCAGAATTCTGGCAAGTTCAGCTCGCATTTTCCAGCCTCCGGAAAATTCTTCCAGCTTTTTTTGGAAATCATCCAGGTGAAAGCCTAAACCATTCAATGTTGCAGCAATTTTCTCTTCCCATTGAAAGCCTTCCAAAATAGCAAACTGATCGTTTTGTGCATTCAAATCGTCTAAAAGATTCAAATAGAATTCCGATTCGTAATCGGTTCTATTCACCAGGTCTTTATTGATCGTTTCAATACGTTCGCGGATTCTGTTCAGTTCGGCGTTCGAATAATACAAATAATCAAAAACCTTTTGCGAGGTATCAATTTCAATATCCTGGGTAAGAAACCCCAATGTTCCGTTCTTTTCACGGTGTATTTTTCCGGCAGAAAGCGTTTCTTTTCCAGCAATCAATCTGAGTAAAGTTGATTTTCCTGCCCCATTCTTTCCTACCAGTCCGATTCTATTTCCCGAAACGACCTGAGCTGAGACATCTTCAAACAAAAAACCTTGCGGGAAGTGAATTCCGCATTTTTCCAAAACAAGCATGTGCAAAGGTACGTAAAGCCAAGAAAGTTCTAATTCAAAAGGTAGAAATGAAGGCTCCAAACAGGCATTATTTTTTAGATTTTAACGAAAATCATACTAAAACAGGTTGTTTCAAATGAACTTTTGAACTAACTTAAATAGGAAAACTACTTGAAATGGGATTAATCAAACCAAATAATTATCATTTTGAAGAGATGAAATTCTCTTCTATCGCGAAGGCTTTGGGACATCCAGCACGCAACAGAATTATTGAATTACTGCTGGAAAATGGATACATTCGGAATATCGATTTGTCGAGCTATCTGAATTTAAGTCAGTCTACAGTTACTGAGCATTTAAATTTTCTTCGGAAAGCAGAATTGATTAGGACTCAATATCATGTTCACTACGATGTACTATCAATCGAATTCGAAACGTTGGATTATTTTACAGAATGTTTACGGCGATGGAAACCATAAAGTCAAGGCTTTCACTTTTTGCATCCGGTTAATCGGGACAGGAGACTGCTCTTGCACACAGAATATAGGTATATTCCGAAATTCGGGATTCATTATTGAATTCCTGAAGCACAGTCCTGAGAGTCACATTTCTCTAACAAACCGAATTGTTGTCCTGAGATAAAGTCTTAGCCAACCACTGATTATAGGGATATCCCGAAATGCAGAGCCTGTTTATTGAACTCCTATACATGATTTTGGAAAAGAGTCGAATTATCTCCGACTCATCACGCTACTAAAAATTCCAGACATCACTCTCAAATGTCCGAATTTCTTCTGTAATTTTCTCTGATTCCATCAGTGCATCAATTCCAGTCCGATAGCTCTCAATTTGTCTATCGAAGACATTGCTTTCCTTGTAAATCGTACTAGTGAAACGCCGTTTCCAAAACAAATCATCGAAGCTCATCCATTGAGCATCATTGTCGTCATTGTACACATAATAATTGTTTAGAATATACCTGCAGCGAGGGAAATAAATCCAGAATTTTTCTTCCGTTCCAGTAATAATCTTGGTTCCGGTATTCGGATCTATTTGATATTTATGTACGACCGGTGCTATGCCAATAATACGAACGTCCATAACGGATCTTTCTTTATCAAAAAACCAATCTTCTTTCAAATGATAAGACACAACATTTTCCGAATCCACCCATGTTGTATCTGCCGGAGGATATACAAATTGATCAATTCCATTGATATTTGCGATTGAATCCTCACCAATAGAATTAGAAAGTGGGATATCACTTTGCAAACCAACTTTTCCTAAATACCGAAATACTTCATCCCGGAAGTTCGTATCGGAATAATAGTCTTTTCCTGGCTGCGGAGCAATCGGGTATTTGAACTGGTCTCCGTCAAGCATATCAAACTGTAATGGGTTGTAAGGAGAAAACACCGTCAAATCACCGTTTACAATATGATAACGCAAAATGGTCCATAAGCTCCAATGAGTAGAATTCTGAACATATACACCTGATGGATAGTGTTTGTCGAATGGAAGGTAGAGTTGATAATTAATCTTTTCGCGCATGTCAATGTTTCGCCAAACGCGTTTACTCCAGGTTACGTCAGCCTCACGTACAAATTCGTACGGAATCATTCGTTTGGTAGGAATCTGTTCATACAGTGTAACTCCGTCAATAATCCCGTTCCGGGCATTGATGGGACCATACTGAGCGTTTGCCTTCCCGGCTAAGAGAAGGCAAACCGCAAAGAATGTTTTAGTAAATCGTTTCATAACTGTGGGTTTCTTCCTATAATCGGAAGCTTCCCACACGGTTACGTACAATCTTGTCAGGACCGATTGTTTTAACATTTAAAGTTACAATTGACCCCTTTTTCGCCTGTTTAATCATTGACATGGCGCTCGGTGATAGTTGTCCACCTGTTCCTTTTACCGTCATTGGTGCATTCGAAACCGCTAATTCCCAACTAATAATTGTAAAAGTGGCTGTTAACGGAACTTCAGGAGTATATTTTGTAAATATTCGATTGTCTGATGGTACAATTGTCCCTCCGTTTTCTACTCCACCCATGAAAACCGTTGGACTCGGCATGTTGCGCACTTTAAAGGTAGTTGTCCCAAGGGGCACCGATTTCTTCGTCACCTTATTGAAGCCACTGATTTGAATGGTTGCCGTTTTGGCTGAAGTAGTTACCTTCCCAACATATCCTGAGCCTGATTTGGTAACCGTAACACCAGTTCCTGAAAGCTTGAAATCCGGATATCCCGAGGCTGTAGCCTGTAGCGGGTTATCATAGCCCCGATATAAAACCATCATGTCAGGTAAAGAAATTGTTCCCTGAGGTTTCATAACCTGAATTGTTTTCTGCCAGGGCATTGTTTTCGAGACACCTCTCTTATTCACAATGGTAATTTCTCCGCTCAGTTTAATTTCTCCTGAAGTTCCTTTGGTAGAAATGTAACCTTTACCATCCTTGATATACTTCAGATCTCCTCCATTCACAGTAACTTTTGGCTGTTTATCAGAATTAAAGGCTGCCATCAAAACTTCCACTTGTACTTCCTCGTTTTGATTAACTACTTCAGGACCATAAGCAAGTGGCATAATTTTGTTGAACGAGTATTCTCCCGATCCAACCCGCGAACGGATCAGGGAAAGTGCATCAGCCCGTGCAGTTAGAATCTCTTTTTGAAGGGAAGACAATGATGCAACGGCAGCAACTGTCGGTGAATGATCGAATGTGCGACCTATCCAATGCACATTCTTTGTTTCGCCATCATTCATACTAGCGAACTTTTGTTTGGTAAGTGAGGAATAGATTTTCAGCAACGTCTCACGATCATCCGGCGCTACAGTACTCAATGCAGATTTCATTTGCTTTTTGATATCGCTAAAATCTTTGAAATCATCAATTTTTGGATCTTTGAACACATATAATTTACCTTTTTCCGAAGAAGATTTCGCGATAATTTCCGAAAGCCTGGTTCGATACTGATTGTACTCTTCCCACAATTTTTTTCCATTACCAACCGGATTCTTGATATCATCCGCAATCCCCAATACATACATTGGTTCATCAAACTTATCCTTGCCATCCACTTTTGTTAGATTCATTCTGGTTGGACGTAACGGATCTTTCTTGTCATAAGCTTTCGTGATAATAAAATTTGCTCCCTGCTGATCAAGATTCTCACCACTTTCTTTCAGGATGTCCAATTTAAGCTGATCGATAAATGAAATTTGCCGGGCAGTAATTTCGTCGATCTGTTTTACAACAGCGAGAAGCCGTTTCGCTTTCCGTTGTAAATCCGGTTGACTTTTGTCCTGGGCAACATCATCAAGTTCGCCCTTTTTTTCTTCGCCTCTTCCGAATTCATTCAGATTCGCAATTTGGATGTTTTCTTCAATTGCAACAAACGCATCAAGAATTGCTTTTGATACGTTTAATGCTAAAAGTGCGGTGAGTACCAGGTACATCATACCGATCATTTTCTGTCTGGGTGTTTCTTTTCCTCCTGCCATGATTTTAGGGTTTTATTGTTTACCCTTAAATGACACAGTTGAGAAAAGTAACCGCTCTAATTTTGAAAACGAAAAAAAGAGCATAAAAAAACCCCTGACGATATTGCCAGGGGTTTCAATTTTATGATTTCATTAGAAATGCCACACATCGTGTTCAAACAATCTGATTTCTTCCTTAATCTTCTCGGCTTCCATCAGCGCGTCTACACCCGTTCTATAGCTTTCAATCTGACGATCAAACACGTTACTTTCCTTATAGATCGTACAAATGAACTGCCGTTTCCAGAACAAATCATCAAAACTCATCCATTGGGCGTCGTTTTGTTCATTGTACACGTAATAGTTATTCAAAATGAAACGACATCTAGGGAAATACAACCAGAATTTTTCTTCAGTCCCTTTGATAATTTTCTTCTGAGTCACCGGATCGATATCATATCTGTAAACTACCGGAGCAATTCCCAAAATACGTACATCCAATACAGAGCGTTCTTTATCAAAGAACCAATCTTCTTTCAAGTGGTATGAAACCACATCCTCAGAATCAACCCAAGTTGTATCAGCCGGTGGGTAAACAAATTGAAGTACTCCATTAATAACTGCCATGGAATCTTCACCATCAATTGTTGTTAGAGCAACATCTGATTGTAAACCAACTTTACCAAGATAACGAAAAACTTCGTCTCTAAAAACCGTATCCGTGTCATAGTCCATACCAGGTTGCGGAGCAATCGGATATTTGAACTGATCACCATCTAACATATCAAATTGAAAAATGTTGTATGGAGAAAACACGGTCAAATCTCCCTGAATAATGTGATGACGTAAAATCGTCCACAAACTCCATCTTGATGAATTACGCACGTATACCCCAGAGATATAATGCTTATCAAAAGGAAGATAAATCGGATGATTGAACTTCTCACGCATATCAATGTTCTCCCATACACGCTTACTCCAAGTTACATCAGCCTCACGGACAAACTCATAAGGAATCATACGTTTCGTAGGAACATGTTCCGTAATATAAACACCATCAATGATGTCTCTTTGCGGAACGTTGATTGGTCCACCATTGATTTCTTGAGCTGTTGACGTTGCAACAACCGATAGGAACAATGTACTAAGAAGAATTAAACGTTTCATGATTGACATTAATCTAATTTATTATACTCTAAATGATCCTGACTTCTTACGAGTCACACCATCCGGACCTTTAACCGAAGTTTGAATCGTAATTGTAGAACCCGGTTTTGCTTGTTTCAACAATGCAACACCTTTTGCGTCTAACTGAGCACCTGTCCCTTTTGCAGTCATTGGAGCACCAGCTACGATCAATTCCCAGCTTATAACCACGAAATTCACTGCTAATGGAATCTCAGGTCCGTACTTAGCGAAGATACGAGTCTCTGCACGAGATGCAGTTCCACCGTCTTCAACACCACCAAAGAATAAACTTGGAGGAGGTAAGTTACGTACACGGAATTTGAATGATCCTAAAGGAACGCTTTTGTTTGTTACCTTGTTAAATCCGGAAATTGAGATAGTAGCTTCTTTAGCACCACCCGAACAAGTTCCGATATAACCATTTGCACTTTTCGAAAGAGAAACTCCAACACCGTTCACTTTAACGTCAGGATAACCTGATGCTACAGCTTCAATTTTATTGGCGTATCCACGATAAAGAACGTTCATTTCAGGAAGAGAAACTGTTCCCTGAGGTTTCATGATCAAAATTTTCTTTTCCCAAGGCATTGTTTTAGGAATTCCCGATTTATTCATGATTGTAATGTTACCGCTCAAATTTAACTCACCAGAGCTACCTTTCGCAGTTACAAAACCTTTTCCTTCTTTCGTCTCACGAAGAGTACCACCACTAACAGTTACAATTGGTTGCTTATCTGAATCGAATGCAGCCATCAAAACCTGGATTTCAACTTCCTCATTTTGATTGGCAACTTCAGGTCCATAAGCTAATGGTAAAATTTTGTTGAAAGAGTATTCGCCACCACCTACTCGAGATTGAATAAGAGCAACAGCATCAGCTCGCGCAGTCAAGATTTCTTTTTGCAATGAAGAAAGAGAAGCGATAGCTGCTACAGATGGCGAGTGGTCAAATGTTTTACCAACCCAGTGAACATCTTTTTCCTCACCCATGTTACTTCTTTCAAGCTTAGTAAGTGATCCGAAAATTTTTGCGATTACATCTTTGTCATCCGGAGCAACTTTTTGTGCTTCAATCGACTTCTTAATCAATGCTGCTTTATCTTGCTCATCACTGTATGCGCGAATATCCGGCGATTTAAACGTGTATTTTTTACCAGGTTCCGAAGAAGAGCTAGCAAGTAATTCACACAACTCGTTGCGGTATTTCAAGTAGTTTTCATACATGTCATTCCCTTTACCAGACGGTCTTTTGATATCCGTTTCTGCACCAATCATGATACGCATAGGCTCATCATACTTATCTTTACCCTGCACCCATTCCAACTTCATACGTGTTGGTTTCAGAGGCTCTTGCGGATTATACGCTTTGTAAATGATACGCTCTTTCGGTCCCGGAGCAGTGATATCCTCACCACATTCTTTTAGAATCTCCAGTTTCAAGTCATCTATCTCCTTAATACGTTCAGCGGTCATTTTGTCAATCTGGTCTACGATTGTCAAATATTTTTTCGCTTTTTTCTGCACATCCGGAGCAGTTTTATCCTGAGCTTTTTCTGTTAAGACACTTTTTTTCTCTTCACCTCGATAGTATTCATTTTCATTTGAAATCTGAATATTCTCTTCGATAGCTACGAAAGCGTCCAGAATAGCTTTAGATACATTTAATGCTAGAAGCGCGGTGAGTACCAAGTACATCATACCGATCATCTTCTGTCTAGGGGTTTCCTTTCCTCCTGCCATGTTTTAAATCTTTTTATGGATTAAACTTATTGCTTAAAGAAATTAATCTCTAGAAATTGTCATTGCTTTCAACATGTTGCCATAAACTGAATTCAAATCAGTTAAGTTTTTAGACAACATTGCCATATTTTCTTTGTATAAACGAGTATCTTCAACAGATGCAGAAAGATTTGCCATCATATCTGTTACTTGCTGCTGGAATTTCTCTGTAGCCTCTAAGTGAGAAGAAGA